>JBOHTX010000059.1:0-9760 GCA_050733855.1 Vulcanimicrobiaceae bacterium | reverse complement strand
CTCCCCGCTCCGGCCGGCACCTCCGGCAGCGCGGCCTCGGCCTCCGCGCAAGCCTTCGCAAGCGCGCCACCGGTGCCGAATGCCGCCGCGCTGCACGCAGAGGCACTTGCGTTGCGTGCAACGCTCACCGCCGATTACCAGAACGACGAAGACTCGATCCAACGGCCGGGCAAGCTGCGCGAAGACATCGATTCCGAAAGCACCGACGGCGGACCGTATCCGCCGACGCAAGCGCAACGCGACTTTGCGGCCCGGGTGGTACGGGAGTACAACGCGACGATGCCCGCCGTCGAACGATTCCTCGCGAGCGTTCCGGCGTCGCTCCGCGCGCCGCTGCCCGCCAAGGACGACTCGGGCGACGACGAGGGCACCTCGGACTCCGTGCCCTTCGTCGGGCACTGACGCTTCGCAGACTGGCGGCAGTCGAGGATCACGTGGGCGGGAAGGGCCGCAGGCGCAACCTCGCCGCCGCCTTCGAGAGGGTTCGATCCCAGCACGCAAAGGTGACGGGCTCGGAAGCCTCTGCTTGGAACGCGACCGCGCAAGCAAGGTGGACCGCGTCGTATGCGCGCAGGCCGTAGCGCTCCGACGCGTCGCCGGCTTTCCGTACAATGTCGTCGTCGAGCGAGACCACGAAAAGACGCAGCCAGTCCGCTTCGATATCGCGTCTCGCCTGTCGGTGGGCCGTTGCGCTGAGTGAGCCACCTCGACGCCGTCTCGCGAGTGCGGCACGAAGTTCGACGTACGCGATTGCGCTCGTTCCCGATACGTGGGCGTCGTGCACCGCATCGCGGACGGATTGCGAACCATCTTCGTCGACGTACAGTTTCGCGAGCGCGCTCGTATCGAGGTACAAGAGCATCGGGCCGATTTCAGCGACGGTCCCCGATAACGGTATCGGCGAGTGTTGCTCCGCCGCTCAGGCGCGCCGGCTTGCGCGAACCGCTCGGCTTCCCGCCGCCCCAGCGCGCCCTCCCGCTCGCAACCATGACATCGAGCCGCGTCAGCCGCGTGTCCGATGTCGCCGGCGTCAAGAACGCCACGGGGCGACCACGATCCGTAATCACGATGCGGTCGCCGCTCGCGACGCGCTTGAGATACTCGCTGAGATGCGATTTTAGGTCGCGAATGCCGACGGCGGAATCGAGCGACGCCTTCATGTGACTACATTATACGACATCGTGGTCACGAAAGCAAGGCTGCGCTAAGCTGCCGCTGCGATTCCCTTGATTCGGTTGGGGTCGAGCTTGACGCTTGGGCCCATCGTGCTGGCGAGCGCGACGCTGCGAACGTAGGTGCCCTTGGAGGCCGAGGGACGCGCGCGCACGAGCGCCTCGAGCACGGTTGCGACGTTCTCGGCGAGCTTGTCGGCGTCGAAGCTCGCCTTGCCGACGATGGTGTGCACGATCGCGGTCTTGTCGAGGCGGTACTCGACTTTGCCGGCCTTGATCTCGCGGATTGCGCCGCCGATGTTCGGCGTCACGGTCCCCGATTTCGGATTGGGCATCTTCTGCGCAAGAATGCGGCCGAGTTCGCGGCCGATCGAGGGCATCATGTCGGGGGTCGCGACGGCGACGTCGAATTCGGTGAAGCCGCCCTTAACGCGATCGATCAGATCCTGCTCGCCGACGATGTCGGCGCCGGCAGCCTCGGCTTCTTTGGCGCGGTCGCCCTTCGCAAAGGCGATCACCCGCACCGAGCGACCGGTGCCGTGCGGCAACAGCACCGTGCCGCGCACGTTCTGATCGCTCTTCTTGGGATCGACGCCCAGGCGCACGTGCAGCTCGATCGTTTCGTCGAACTTGGCACGCGCGGCCCTCTTGACGAGTGCGACGGCTTCGGGAATCTCGTAGAACTTGTTGCGGTCGATCGCGGCGGCGCGCTCGCGATACCCCTTGCCACGGCTCTTCACGAGGCCACCTCGACGCCCATCGAGCGCGCCGTCCCGGCGATGATCGAGATCGCTGCCTCGAGGTCGTTCGCGTTGAGGTCGACCATCTTGGCCTCGGCGATCTCGCGCACTTGCTTGCGCGTGAGCGTCCCGACCTTGGTGCGGTTGGGGACCGCCGAACCCGACTCGACGCCGAGCGCGCGCTTGATCAAAAAGCTCGCGGGCGGGGTCTTGGTGACGAAGCTGAAGGTGCGGTCGTCGAAGACCGTGATCTGGACGGGAATCACCATCCCGGCTTGGCCTGAAGTTCGCTCGTTGTACTCCTTGCAGAACGCCATGATGTTGAGCGAATAGGGCCCGAGCGCCGGACCGACCGGCGGGGCCGGGGTCGCCTTGCCCGCCTCGAGTTGGAGCCCGACGGTCGCGATGACTTTCTTTGCCACGATCTCCTCCGACCGCCACAGCGGTCTCCCCCGCCACAAGAGCGCCGGGCGCCCGGGGTCGTGCGCCGCGACAACCCGGAGAATATAGCACGGACCCACCCGCCCGGCAATCGGTTTCCTGCGCGCGGCGAAGGGTCCAACGCGCGCGCGCCCAAGTCCGGGCGCATGGACGTTGCGACGATCGACCAAGCCTATCAGCAGCTCCAGGGCGAGGCGAAGGAGACGGCCGACAAGATCGCCGCGCTCGCGGCCAAGCTGGGGACGGCCGCCCAGGGCGGCGACGCGAACGCGCGCGAGTGGATGCTCGATCTCAAGGAGATCGCGCTCGCCGTCCGCGACGAGGAGTCGCAGGTCACGGCGCTGCTCGGCGCGATGCACGGCTTTGCGGCCAATGCACTGTCGGCACCGCAAAGCCTGCCGGCGACAACCCCGCAGGGCCCGCAGCCTGCCTACGCTCCGCCTCCGCCCGGCTACGGCGCTCCGCCGCCGGGTTACGGCCAGCCCGGCTACGGCTACGGCGCCGCCGGCGGCAGCCCGCTCTCGGGTTTCTTGCAGAGCGGCTTCGGCCGCGCCATCACACTCGGTCTCGGCTTTGGCCTCGGCGACGACCTCATCAACAAGATCTTCTAGCAGCCGTCACCAAGGCGCAGGTCTGAAGTTTAGACCTTTTCGATCTGATAGAATTCCAGCTCGACGGGCGTTTCGCGACCGAAGATCGAGATCAGCGCGCGGACCTTCTCCTTCTCCGGCTGGATTTCGTCGACGACGCCCGTGAAATCGAAGAACGGGCCGCTCGTCACCTTGACGCGGTCGCCGCGCTGGAAATCGATCTTCAGTTTGGGCGTCTCGATGCCCATCTGCTTGAGGATCGTCTTGACTTCTTTTTCCTGCAGCGGCAGCGGCTTCTCGCCGGCGCCGGGCGAGCCGACGAAGCCGGTGACGCCCGAGGTGTTGCGCACCACGAACCACGACTGATCGTCCATGTCCATCTCGACCAGCACGTAACCCGGGAACACCTTCTTGGGCGTGATCTTGCGCTTGCCGTCCTTGAACTCGACCTCGTCTTCCATCGGGACGAGCACGCGGAAGATCTTCTCCTGCATGTTCATCGAGTGAATGCGACGTTCGAGGTTGGCCTTGACTTTATTTTCGTAGCCGGAATAGGTGTGGATCACGTACCACTGCCGCCGCGACTCCTTCTTGGCGGGAGCCGGTGCGCTCGCGAGCGGCGCCTCGGAGGACTCGAGCAGCGCGGAATCTGCCGTGGTGATCTGTTCCACCTCAGTGATGCACCAAGCCGAAGAGCCAGCCGAGCGTCACGTCGATCACGTAGGTGTAGACACCGAGCACGACGACCAGCGCCACGGTCAGGATCGTCGCCGAAATCCACTCCTGGCGGCTCGGCCAGGTCACGCGCTTCATCTCGGAGACGATGTCGCGAATGAAGCGCTCGGCGTTCTGCCTGCGCGCGTCGCGCGTCGCCGCAGGGCGCGGCGTGGGCCGCGCGGGCGGCCGGCTCCCGACCGTCGTTCCCCCGCTACTCGTCGTCCTGCTCATGCTCCCAAAATCCTCGCGTGCGCAAAAAAGTGGCAGGGCGGACAGGACTCGAACCTGCAACCGACGGTTTTGGAGACCGCAACTCTACCAATTGAGCTACCGCCCTGTGCGTTCACCGCGTCTCCCGATGCGAGCGAGTACAGCGGCAGAAGCGACAGTACTTCTTGAGTTCGAGGCGCTCGGTCGTATGCTGACGGTTTTTCTGGGTGTTGTAATTGCGGCGCTTGCACTCGTTGCAGGCGAGCACGACCATTAATCGATTTTCCTTCTTCGCCATCGGGGTCCTTTGGGCTCGCAAGCGACATAAAGAAAACGGACTCGCGGCCCGTTCCGCCCCTGACTATAGCACGCCCGCTGCGGAGCCTGCAACGCCTCCCGTCCCGCGGGCCCGCCCGGGCCAGGCCTCGGCCGCGGCGAGCGCTCGGCCGGCGGGGCTCGGTCCCCGTCCGGCCCGAACCGGCTACCGATGCCGCTGGAGGACGACCTGGCCTACACCTGTCCGAACTGCGGCGAGCGCAACGCGCTCGGCTACGATCCCGGCGGCGGGAGGCGGCAGCGCTTGATCGAGGATTGCCCGGTCTGCTGCCGGCCGCTCGCGTTCGAGATCGTCGCGACCGGCACGAGCGAACCGGAGATCCGCTCACTCGAGCTCGCCGACTGAGACGGCGCGATTGAGGATCAGCGTGCGCCCGAGACGATTCGAACGTCCAACCTGAGGCTTAGGAGTCCCCCGCTCTATCCATTTGAGCTACGGGCGCGCAACTGGGGTGGTTCTGCTTGGTGTGCCGCCACGCTTTCTGCTTCCGCTCGGTGCCCGCAACCGCGTTGTGGACGTGCAGCCCAATTCCGCGCCCGCGCGCTCCCGTATTGCGAAAAGCACCGGCGGCGAAAGCGCGGGCCGGAACGCACGGCTGGGTGCAGAAACGTCGTGCCTCATCGCCCGCTTTCCGAAGGAGCCAGCCAACCCGTGCACGTCGCTCACGCCCCGCTTCCGCCGATGAATACCGCGCCGCCCGGCTTCGCGATCGAACGTGATCTGCCGGCCGGGTTCGCGGCGTTCTATCGGCCGCTGCACGAGCGCTTTGCGAAACGGCAGCGAGAACTCGTGGCGCATCGGAAGGACGTGCTCGCGGCAGCCCACGCGGGCCGCATGCCGAAGTACTTGCCGCCCTCGACGGCGACCACGCGCGAGTGGCGAATCGAGCTTCCGGCTTGGTGCCGCGACCAGCGCAACCAGATGACCGGCCCCGCCGACGAAGCCGACCTTTGCGTCAAGATGCTCAACTCGGGCGCGCCGGGCGTGATGCTCGACGTCGAGGACTCGCTCGCCAACCGCTGGGACCATCTGATGCTCGGGCTCGACGACATGATCGCGGCGCTCTACGGCGAGCTTGCATACGACGATCAAAAGCGCGGCCGCCGGGTCGCAATCGCGCCCTCACCGACCGTCACCTGGCTGCGGGTGCGCGGTTTGCACCTCTCGCAGGCTGGGATCTATGCGGGTGAAACGACGCCGGCCCCGCTCTTCGATCTCGCGCTACTCGTCTTCCGTCTCGAACTCGACCGGCTGGCGCACCCGCTCGCGATCTACATCCCGAAGTCCGAATCGGCTGCGGAGGCGCTGTGGTGGCGCGACGTGCTGCAGGCGCTCGCCCTCGCCAAGGGGCATCCGCCGACCGAATTCAAATGCATGGCGCTCTGCGAGGCGCATCCGCTCGCGTACGAGCTGGAAGAGTTCGCCTATAACCTGCGCGAGCATCTGCTCGGGATCAACCTCGGGCGCTGGGACTACATGGCGAGCCTCGCGCACTACGGGCTCGCCGATCCCGCCTGGGTCCTACCCGACCGCAACACGATCCCGCACGACGTGGCCTTCTTCCAAAACCTGCGCTTCCGAATCCGTGAGGTCGCGCACCGCCACGGCCTGATGGCGATCGGCGGAATGACCGCGCTGTACCCGAGCCGCGAGGACCCCGACCTCAACGCGCGTGCGCTGCGCGTGCTCGAAGAGGACAAGCGCAACGAAGCGCGCTGCGGGATGGACGGCGCCTGGACCGGCCACCCCGATCAGAACGCGATCGCGGTCGCGCAGTTTCCCGAGCCGAACCAACTCGCGCGTTTCGATCCTGCCTTCGAGCGGCAACCGGACCTGCGTCCGTCGATCGAAGGCGTCGGACGGCGCTCGCTCGAGGGCACGCGCGCGGCCGCCCGAACGGTGATTCGCTATCGCAACGGCTACCTCAACGGCAAGGGCGCGAGCCTCCTCGACGGCTACATGGAGGACCTCGCCACCGATCGCATCTACCGCGTGATGATCGCTCAGCGGATCCGGCACGGCATGCATACCGCCGCCGAGGTGACGCGGATTTTCGACGAAGAGCTGACGCGACTGCTCGCCGAGGGCCACGAACCCGGCAGCGCCGAGACGCTGCGCGAAGCGCGCGCGATCGGCGAAGCGATGATCTCTCGCGACGCGTTCGACCCAAGCTAGCGCTTGCTTTGCCGTGCGTCGGCAACGGGCGGCCGCTTTGTCTGCATACGGCAGAGCGAGCAAAGATGCGGGCGCATGAAATGTGCGGCGGCGCAAGGCTCCGGCGCTTTGCTAGCAAACGACTTCTCTCTACGGACTCGGGGTAACTGCAGGTTTCTTTTTTCGGAGGAGGGGATTTCGTTCATGCACACCGCGTTTACGTTTCCGCCGTCTGCGTACGTACCGCTGGCGATCGGATTTTTCGGCCTTGGCACGGGCTATTTCATTTGGGGCGGCCAAGAACTCTTCGATTGGCCCAAGGGCGACCCCGACGTGAACAAGAGCCTGGGGATGTGGGGCTTTTGGATGCCCGGCTTCATGCAGCTTCTGTGCGGCACGTACATTTTTGTCGGCCTCACATGGTTCCAAGTCTTCACGGGTGCGCCGCTCTACATGGCGGGGCTCGCGTTCACGGCCTACGGCGTGCACTGGTTCGCGCTCGGTCACCGGCGCTTCATTAACTCTGATTCTCGGCCGGATGCGTGGATGGCACTCGCGTTCATCTTGATCTCGATCCTAGGGTTATTGGTCTTCGCATATGCGGGAGACATCCCGGTGACGCTGGTCTTCGTCGGGCTTACGCTCATCTACATCTCGGATGCCGTCTGGAAATTCGGTCTCGTGAAGACGCCGAAACTGATCGGCTTCTGGCACGTCGTCACCGGGCTGTGGCTGATGTACTGCATGTACGCCGCAACCTTCGACGCGTCGCTCGGCTGGCATTGGTGGCTGTAACGGGCTCCTGAGGGAAGCTCAGCAGCATGCGGTTCTCCGCCGCATTCGCCGTCAGGCGATGCGGCCAAGGACCGCGCGGAGGGATATGGGTGGAGCCCTCGATGGGGATTGAACCCATGGCCTCGTCCTTACCAAGGACGTGCTCTACCACTGAGCTACGAGGGCGGCGATCCGAACGTGTCTGGAGCGGGCGGCGAGAATCGAACTCGCGACTTCTGCTTGGAAGGCAGAGGCATTACCACTATGCAACGCCCGCGCTCTGGGCAGGGCAGGATTCGAACCTGCGTAGCGCTTTCGCGCGATGGATTTACAGTCCATTGCCATTAACCACTCGGCCACCTACCCACGGGCACGGCGCCCCCTTCCCAGACGCTCGCGCCGGTCCCTCTGGCGCCGGCTAAGCGGTGCTCGGATTTGACGAGCTTTGCGCACCGAAGGTGCAAACGTCCGTCAGGCCGCGACCGGCGCAAGCTCGCCCCCGAGGGACCGCGAGCGTATGATCGAAGGGTACGCACGTGCCGACGTAACTCAGTTGGAAGAGTAGCGGTTTTGTAAACCGCCTGCCGCCGGTTCGAGTCCGGCCGTCGGCTTTGTCATTGCCACACACACGGCACACCGCGTGACGACGCGGCTAGGGGAGTTCGATCTCGGCCAGGTTCTTCTCGATCTTGCGCTTGACGCGCTGCAGCGCGTTGTCGATCGACTTGACGTGGCGGTTGAGATCGCGCGCCATCTCCTGATAGCTCTTGCCTTCGAGATACGAGAGCAGGACCTGCGATTCGAGGTCGGAGAGGTTCTCCTGAATCCGCTCCTTGATGTCGTCGGAGACCTCTTGGTTGATCACGAGTTCCTCGGGATCGGAGGTCTTCTGCGAGGGCATCACGTCGAGCAGCGTTCGCTCGCTATCCTCGTCGTAGATCGGCTTGTTGAGCGAGATGTACTGGTTGAGCGGAATGTGCTTCTGGCGGGTCGCGGTCTTGATCGCGGTGATGATCTGGCGGGTGATGCACAGTTCCGCGAAGGCGCGAAAGCTCGAGAGCTTGTCGGCCTTGAAATCGCGCACCGCTTTGTAGAGGCCGATCATCCCCTCTTGGATGATGTCCTCGCGGTCGGCACCGATGAGGAAGTAGCTCTTGGCCTTGATCCGAACGAAATTCTTGTACTTGTTGAGCAAGAACTCCATCGCCAGGTCGTCGCCGCTCTTCGCGAGCGAGACCAGGTCTTCGTCGGGCCGGTCGTGGTAGACCACGCCCTCGGCCACGCTGTGCGCTACCGCCATCTGGTTGTCGTCCCCCTCCGGATCAGCGGCCCGTATCCGCGAGCCGGGGCCCGTCCCGATTCGTCCGCATCCGTCAAAGTATAGGAGGAGTCTCCTACCGCGTCAAGGATCGAGCGAGCAGGCCCGCTTCAGCGCCGGATCCCCGCGAACCGGGCCCGGCCGCCCCCCTCGATCCGATAGATGCTGATCGCGGCGCCCGCGAGATTTCCGCTCGGGTCGAAGCGGATGGGCCCGATAGGGGTCGGCAGCCCGTCCGTACCCGCGATCCGCGCCAGCACTTCGGCCCGGGCCGGCGGCCGGTCGGGATACCGCGCGAGCACCGCCCGCAGTGCGGCCAAAGCCACCGCGGCGGCGGCATAGGCCGGCGCCGAATAGTCGGCGGGCGCGGTCCCGAAGCGCCGGCGGTAGGCCGCAAGAAAGCCGCGGGCGGCCGGCTCGCGCCGGACGTCCGGACCGATCAGGCTGAAGATCGTCCCGTCGGCTTCGCTCCCGGCGAGCGGAACGTAGTCCGGGCTCGCCAGACCGTCGCCGCCGACGTACGGGGTGCGGCCGAGGCCGGCGTCGGCCATCTGGCGCCGCAGCACCGCGCCGCCCGTGCTGACGATCCCGCCGAAGAACACGAACCCCGGCCCGAGCGCTCGAACCTTGGTGAGCAACGGCACGAAGTCGCTCTCGAACGGGACCAGGTGATCGCGGCCGAGGACCCGGCCGCCAACCTTCGTCCAGGCAGCCACGAACGCGTCGGCCAGGCCGCGCCCGTACGATTCGTCGTCGTCGATCACGAAGGCATTCTGCAAGCCCAGGCCGCGAACGTAGGCCGCGAGCGCCGCGCCTTGCCGGTCGTCGGTTGCGCACAGACGGTAGAACGTCGTGCGCGGCCCGGCGGTGAGTTCGACCGCGCTGGCGGCGGGCGTCAGCAGTGCAAGATTCGCGGCGGCCGCGATCGGGATCTCCGCGGAGGCAACGTTCGAGTTCAGCGGACCGACGACCGCGAAGACGCGCGGGTCGGCGACCAACGTTCGCAGGTTGAGTGCGCCCTGGGCCGGATCGTGTTTCCCTTCGACGCTATCGTCGAGATCGTCGAGCACGACCGTTGCGCCGCCCGGGAAGCCGCGCGCGTCGGCTTGCTCGACGGCGAGCAGCGCACCGTTGCGCGCCGGGATCGCACTTGCGCCGTCGATCCCCGAGAGCGGCAGATCGAGGCCGAGCGCGTAGCTGGGCGCGCGCGACGCGGCGGCATGCGTGCAGCCGCCGAGCGCCACCAGGACCGCGAGCGCGATGGAGAGGCCGCGTCCAAGCGCCGGCACGCCGCGAACGCTTACGGC
>JBOHTX010000058.1:0-10123 GCA_050733855.1 Vulcanimicrobiaceae bacterium | reverse complement strand
CGCCGTCGCTCGAGTCGCCGCACGACGTCGCGAGCGCAACGCGAGCCGCACCCGCCACCGATCTCGCGACCGTTGCGCGGACGCTCTTGCAGCGCTATCCCAAGCGGACGCTGGTCGCACTCGCGCTCATGGTCAGCCAAGCCTTTCTCTACAACGCGATCTTCTTCACCGAGGCGCTCGTCCTCGCGACCTTCTTCGGCGTTCCGTCGGGCCGGGTCGGGCTCTACATCTTTCCGTTCGCGCTCGGCAACCTGCTGGGGCCGCTCGTGCTCGGCCCGCTCTTCGATCGCATCGGGCGCAAGCCGATGATCGCCCTGACCTACCTCGGCTCGAGCGCGTTGCTCGTCGCCACTGGGCTGCTGTTCGTGCGCGGATGGTTCGATGCGACGACGATCGCGCTCGCCTGGTCGCTCGTCTTCTTTTTCGCCTCGGCCGGTGCGAGCGCAGCCTACCTTACCGCAAGCGAAATCTTCCCGCTCGCGACGCGCTCGAGCGCCATCGCGCTCATCTATGCCTTCGGCACGCTCGCCGGCGGCGTCGCTGCGCCGGCGCTCTTCGGCGCGCTGATCGCCACCCACACCCGCGGCGCAGTCTTCGCCGGCTACCTCGTCGGCGCCGCGCTGATGGCGGCCGCGGGTCTGGTCGAACTCTGGTTCGGGATCGAAGCGGCCCGCCGCCCGCTCGAGGAGATCGCGCCGTAGCGGACCCGTATCCGCACGGCGTCCATCTCTCCCGAGGGCGCGGCGGCGCACTCCGGCTGGCCGGCCGACTCCCTCGGCCCGGACATGCCGGCCTCGGGCGAGGCGGATGGGGAGCGCGCTCAGCTCCTCGAACATCGTTTCGCATTGCGTGGGCGTGATGCGCTTACGTCGCATTAAAACGACGACGACGTTTCCGTTCGGATTGCTCCCACTTCTTACGCTCGAATAGCCGTTCGCGCGCGCGAATGTTTCCCCACTGATCGCCGAACGGGCTACTGTTAAGATTCAAAGCGTTTTGACGGCGTCGAAAGACGGGCGCCTGCGCGCGCCGGACGAGTTCAACGGACGTCCCGCGCCGCTCCCGAGCGAGAGCAATTGCACGACGCTCACGGCATCGGCGCGCCTCGTTCCGTAGCGAGCGTGACCCGGGCACCGCTCTTGCGCACCGCGACCGCAAGCGGAAGCGCCGGCCGTGCGCGGATGCCGCGCATCGCTCGCTGTTTCCGCTCGTTTGCGATGGCGCGAACGGTCGACGACATCTTAGCGCGTCGCAGGCGCGCACCGTTCATCGATATCGAAGCCGCGCGCGCGGCCGCGCCCGCAGTCGCCGCGCTGCTTGCGAACGAACTTGGGCGCGACGTTGACCGGCGGTCTCAGTAACTCGCAGATGTCGAGCGCATCGCAGCGCAGGACCTCGCGCCGATTCGCTGATCGGCTCGAGGTCGCGCTCTACGGCGGCCCGGTTGCACTCCCCGTCGCGCTTGCGATCTGCTCGGCACAAAGGTTCGCTATTATTTCTGCCGGGTATGGACCGCAGCGAGGGTTGCCTTCAAGCCGTCCGCCAAATCCTGTGGCGTCCCGATCTTCCAGTAATGCACAAACAATAGGCGAGGATGCTCATAGAGCATGTGGTTATGAACGGCCAGGATCTGAAAATGATGCTCCAGCAGAATGCTCAAAACCGGGTTAAGTTCACTCGCCGTGACCATCACATCTCCAGTGGCGGCAATCTTCCCGGCTGAAGCCTGTTGGAAATACAGCGTGCTCTCATACCAATAATCCATGGGACCGGCGGGAAAATGTGCGCTCGTGACGTCCGCCTCGAGTGTCTCGCTTTGAGCCAGGTAATACGTCGGGCGGCCAAGTGCATTTCCCACGACCTTGGCCCAACCCGGCTCGCGGCTTTCTGCCGGGGCAGACACTTTACCGAGCCGAGTGGCCGTGGCTGCCAATGCGGTCCGGAACGAGCGTGCGAGCGCAATCGCGCGCCCTTGCGCCATGAAATGGATAAAGACGATGCGCGGTGATTCACCCAGGAAATGATCGTGCACGGCTGTGATCTGAAGCCCTCCGGCGCGCAACCTCTCGATTACCGGCGTCGCTTCCCCGGGAAGCGCACAGATTTCACCCATCATCGCGGAATTCTCGCCGGTTCCGATGAAGGTCACGAACGAGACAACCTGGGCGGTCGAGAGCCGCACGCGATCGAGCATCACCCGCAGATCAGGACGCGGAAAGGTCACAAGATACACACCTTCAATCCAGACGCCGGGACGCCCGATGGCCGCATCAATGCCGGTGGTGTCGATGTTTGACGCAGCTTGGGCAAGCGACACGGTCCCGACGCACAGCGCCATGAGAATGCAGAATCTCGCCACGATTGTCATTTTACTCCGATCTCCCACCACCACCAACGCGGGACGACGGCGCCGTGCTTGGCGACTCGCGCGAGCGCAGCGCTTGCGCTCTGGTCGCGTTCGTCCTCGAAGAGCCACGCGAGCGCCATCGATGCATCGAGCGCGACCAGGCTCACGAGCGACGTCCGGAAGCGAGCGCATTCCGGATCGGAATGCCGAGGGAGACCTTGCGCGCTAGCATCCGTTCGACGGCGGCTTCGGGCGAGAGCGCGGCCGCCGGGCGGATCGGCGAAATCTGTGCGACCGGCTCGCCGCGCTTCGTGATGACGAAGACCTTGCCGGCCGATGCCTCGCGTACGAGCCGCGCGAATTGGGTCTTGGCCTCACATACACCGATTTTCTCCATCGAGCTAGTCTCTCAACTAGCCCGTTCAGTTGCAAGGGACTCGCTGTCCGAAGCCGCGAGTCGCGCGCCCGTTTCACCCAACTCCCAGCGCGGCGCGTTCGGTCTGATATTCCTGCAGCGAACGCGGAGGGCCGGGTTCGCTCGCGAGCGCTTCGGCGAGCGCGCGCAAGGTATCGAGGCTCGAGAGGCAGGCGATCCCGGCTTCGACTGCTGCCCGGCGGATACGGTAGCCGTCGGACCGTTCGCGCGGGCCGCCGGCATCGTTGACGACGAGGTCGACCGCCCGCGAGGAGACCAGGTCGACCACGTGCGGCGAGCCGTCCGCCAGCTTGTTGACGCGTTCGGCCGCAATCCCGCGCGCCGACAGCATCCCGTGCGTGCCGTCGGTCGCGACCAAACGCACGCCGAGTTCCGCGAGCCGGGCCAAAATCGGTAACGCCTCCGCTTTCGATTCGTCGGAGATCGAGACGAGCGCACGGGCCGCACCGCCGCTTGGAATGCGGATCCCGGCCGCCACAAAACCCTTGCGTAGCGCGCCCGCGAAGCTCGCATCGATACCGAGCACCTCGCCGGTCGATTTCATCTCCGGACCGAGGATCGTTTCGACCCCGCGCATCTTCGCGAACGAAAAGACCGGCACTTTGACGACGACGTAGGGCGGCTCGGGGAGCAAGCCCGTCCCGTAGGGTAGCTCGCGCAAGCGTTCGCCGAGCGCAACCCGGGTCGCCGCCGCGACCAGATTGACACCGGTCGCCTTCGAGATGATCGGCACCGTTCGCGAAGCGCGCGGATTCGCTTCGATGATGTAGAGTTCGCCGCGGTGGAGCACGAACTGCACGTTGATGAGGCCGCGGATGCCGAGGCCTTTGGCGATCGCGCCGGTGAGCGCCACGATTCGCTCGCGCATGGTGGCATCGATCGTCTGCGGCGGATAGACCGAGATCGAGTCGCCCGAGTGGATGCCGGCGCGCTCGACGTGCTCAAAGATCCCCGGAACGAGCAGGTCCTCGCCGTCGCTGACCGCATCGACCTCGAGTTCGAGGCCGTCGAGGTAGCGGTCCACGAGCAGCGGCCGCTCGGCCGAGATCGGCGGCGCCGTCTCGACGTAGCTCGCCAGCTGACCCTCGTTGTAGACGATCTCCATACCGCGACCGCCGAGCACGTACGACGGGCGCACCAGCACCGGGAAACCGAGTTCGCGCGCGATCTGGCGCGCGACGCGAAAGGTGGCGGCGCTGCGGCCTGGCGGCCGGGCGACGCCCAGACGCGCGAGCAACGCGTCGAACTGCTCGCGATCTTCGGCCAGCGCGACGCTCGCGCGGTCGCCGCCGATCAAGTGGACACCGCGCCGGCTAAGTTCGGCGGCGAGATTGATCGCCGTCTGCCCACCGAAGCCGAGCATCGCGCCGCGAGCGTGCGTGGCCCGATAGGCGGCTTCCACTTCGTCGGGACCGGGCGGTTCGAAGACCAGGACATCGGAGATATCGAAATCGGTCGAGACGGTCTCGGGATTGTTGTTCACCACGACCGCCGCCCGGCCGCTGGCCTGCAGCGCCCAGGCCGCATGCACGCAACTGTAATCGAATTCGATCCCTTGGCCGATCCGGATCGGACCGCTCCCGACGACGACGATCGCCTCGCGCTCCGGGACGCGCATTTCGTTGTGCTCGAACGGCGAGCGGTAGTAGTACGGTGAACGGGCCGGGAACTCGGCGGCCGCGGTATCGACCATCCGAAACGCGTCGAGTTCCGCTTCGCTCGCAAAGTGCCGCAACGACGGGCCGGCGGCACGCGACTCCGGTGCGGTTCCCGAAGCGAACCGCTCCAGGCTCGCACGCGAGTAGCCGAGTTCGAGCGCGCGGCGCGCATCCGCGGGGATAAACGCGCGGCCCAGGCGCTCTTCGAGCGCGACCAGCTCCTCGAGTTCCCAAAGCCAGAAGAGATCGACCTGCGAGCGCTCGCAGAGATCCTCGGCGCTGCGCCCGCGCCGCAACGCTTCGGCCAGCGCGAAGAGGCGCTCGTGGGTCGGGGCTGCGATCGCGTCGTCGAGTTCGTCGTCGGTCCATGGCGCGAGCGGCCCGCACAGCGTCAGGCGCCCGAGATCGAGCCCGCGGACCGCCTTGATCAGCGCCGCAGCGAAGGTGCGCCCGATCCCCATCGCCTCGCCGGTCGATTTCATCTGCGTTCCCAAGCGCGCATCGGCGCGTGGGAACTTATCGAACGGCCAGCGCGGGATTTTGACGACCACGTAATCGAGGGTCGGTTCGTAGGCCGCGGTCGTGACGCCCGTGATCGGGTTGGAGATCGTATCGAGGGTCGCGCCAAGCGCGATCTTGGTCGCGATCTTGGCGATCGGGTAGCCGGTCGCTTTGGAGGCGAGCGCCGAACTGCGCGAGACTCGCGGATTGACCTCGATGATCTGATACGCTCCGCTGGTCGGATGGAGCGCGAACTGGATGTTGCAGCCGCCCTGCACCCGTAGCGTCCGAATCACGTTGATGCTGGCCGTTCGCAGCATTTGATAGTCGCGGTCGGAGAGGGTCTGCGAGGGTGCGATCACGATCGAATCGCCGGTGTGGACGCCAACCGGATCGAAGTTCTCCATGTTGCAGACGACGATGCAGTTGTCCGCACCGTCGCGCACCACTTCGTACTCGATCTCTTTCCAGCCGAGCAAACTCGTCTCGACGAGCGCCTGACCGATCGGCGAAGCCCCCAGACCAAGCGCCAGCGTCGCGCGCAACTCCGCCTCGTCGCGCACGATCCCGCCGCCGGTCCCGCCGAGCGTGAAGGCCGGCCGGATCACGAGCGGGTAGCCCGCCTCCCGAGCGAAGGCGGCGCCGGCTTCGACCTCCGTGACGACCAGCGACTCCGGGACCGGCTCGCCGATCGCCAGCATCGCGTCTTTGAAACGCGCGCGATCTTCCGCCAGGCGAATCGTTTCGAGCGGCGTGCCGAGCAACGCGACCCCGAAGCGTTCGAGCGTTCCGCGTTCGGCGAGTTCGACGGCGAGATTGAGGCCGGTCTGTCCGCCGAGCGTCGGAAGGAGCGCGTCGGGCCGCTCGCGTGCGACGATCGCTTCCAGCGATTCGGCGGTCAGCGGTTCGAGGTAGACCGCATCCGCGATCTCGGGATCGGTCATGATGGTCGCCGGATTCGAGTTGACCAGGACGACCCGGCAGCCTTCTTCGCGCAGCGCGCGACACGCCTGGACGCCCGCGTAATCGAACTCGGCGGCCTGGCCGATCACGATCGGACCGGAGCCGATGACGAGAACGCTCTGGCCGGCCACGGCCGACTCTTACCGGAACGCTCCCGGCGAGGCCTTCCCTTCCCGCGCTAGGCGAACTCGCCGGGCCTGCGGCGAAACGGGTTGACGACGATCAGGCCCGCGATGTCTTGATCGGCTTGCAGGTCTTCCGTCAGCAGATAGCGGCACGACGAAGCCTTGGCGGCGGCAACGATCGCCGCATCCCAGAACGAGAACCGATAGCGATCCTGAACGTTCCAGGCCGTCGAATCGCGCACCTCGGCCCTGGCTCGCTCGCGCGCACTCGGCCACTTGGCCGCCACGTTGACGTAGACTCTTGCAGCACCTGGTAGCTCACGCGACCGAGGCGATTCGTCCATAACTCGTTTCGCCACGCGCGCGCAGCCCGCTGTTTTTCGGTGTCGGCGCCGTCCATCGCGTAGATGAGGACGTTCGTGTCAACGAAGACGGGTTCGGTCATGTGCCTGCTCCCGGGTCAAATACCGGCCGCCGCTCTTGAGAAACGGCTTGCGGGCGAGGGCGCTTCGCATGGCACGTTCGTAGCCGTCGGCTTCGACCATGCGTTCTTTGAGGATGCCGCCGAGGAGCCGAGAGACGCTCGTTTCCTTGCGCGCAGCCTCCAGGCGCGCCCAACGGGCCACATCCTCCTCCAGGGTGACCGTGATGTTCCGTAAGCGCATGCCACGATTCTCGTATAACACGACTTTTGTGTCAACGGAAGATGTCGCTATTTCGGCGTCTAATTGCCGACGGCGAACAGCACGGCGTTGTTGATCGCGTAGACCTGACCGTCGGGTCCGATCGTCGTCGGGGTGTACGATTCGGGGACGCCGCTGGTCAAGGCGATGCGCTGCGAAAACGAGTTGGTGCTCAGGTCCCAGCGGTAGAGGTAGCCGTCCTCGCTGTTCGCAAAGACGGCGCCGGCAAGTGCGTCGACGGCCGCGGTGTTGATGCACCATTCGTAGACGCCACCGGGATACGTGGGGTCCGGGGTGACGCCGGCGATCGTCAGCACCTCCTTCATCACCGAAATCCCCGAGATCGGGTCGCTTTCAGTCGCGCTCGGATCGAGGATTGCGATCTCGTTGTGTCCGTTGCCGCTGCCCGCGCCGCCGTAATTATTGTACTTCGTCATCACGAGATACGGCGAACTACCGGTATAACTGGGCACGGCGCTCGCGGGGAGGAGCGAGGCGGTGTCATCCCAACCGAACGAGCCCGGCGTCAACGTCTGGCCGAGCGTTGCATTGAAGTGGAGCAGCCAGCCGCGCGCGTTGTGATCGGGGATCGTCGATTCGAGCACGCCGTAGTAGACGGTTCCGTCCGGCCCGATCGTCGGCGATGCGCTGCTGTCGTCGACGACTTGCGCCGGGGCGCCGGAAGCCGGATCGGTCAGGGCGGCCTTCCCCTTCGTTTTCAAGCTCGTGCTGTCGAGCGCCAGCAGGTAGCCGGCAGCGTTCGCGTTGTTCACCGCCAGATAGAGCGTTTGTCCGTCAGGTGAGACCGCCGGGGCACCGTTCATCGCAACGCCGACGATGCTTCCGTCGCCGGCGGCAGCCGCCGCCGAGACCCAGGTCCCAGCTCCCGCCGGCGAGATGCGCGCCATGCCGCTCTGCAGCGCGAGCGGCGTCGAACCCGTGACGAGGAATCCAAAGTACACGTTTCCGGCGGCGTCGGTCGTCAGCGGCGTGTCGATCATGACGTTCGCGTCGTAGCTGCTTTTGGCGGCGAGATAGGCGCTTTGCCCGAAGAAGACGACCGTTTGCACCGTTCCTTGCGCCGAGTCGGGTGCATCGCGGTAGAACAACTTGCCACCGGAACCCGGGAAGTACAACCGGCCCTGCGGAGTCAGTGCCGGGCCGAAGCTCGGTAGCCAATCGTGCGGGGGCAGAATGTAGTCGCTCGGCGCCTGCCACAGCAGTCCCCCGCTCGCGCCGGCGTGGGCTTCGATCCGAAAATCGCCGGTCACGCCGGTCTTCACCGGAACGATGACGGTATTTGCAGCCGTGAACAGCGGCGACCCGTAGTGCGCGAGCAGCGCGCCCTTCGTGTACGTCGGCGCAAGATCGACCGGAGTTTGCCAATGGACGTGCGAGAGCGATTGCACGGCGACGTTCGCTTGCACCGTATGTTGCGCATCGCGCGCAAACTCCGGCCACTGGGCTCCCCGGTTCGGAGGCGTTGGGCCGGCGCCGGGCGTTCCTCCGCCGCCGCAACCGGCGCACAGCAACGTCACACAGAGGATCGCCGGCAGCGACCTCGGTCTCCGGCTCAAGGCGCGAGCCGGACGATCTGCCAGCGGTCGCCGTCGCGCCGGTAGGCGAGGCGGTCGTGGATGCGGTTGGAGCGACCCTGCCAAAACTCGTAGCTCGCGGGAACGACGCGCATTCCGCCCCAGAACGGCGGGCGCGGCACCTCGCCCGCGAAACGCGCCTCCGCTTCTTGCACGCGCGCTTCCAGTTCGGACCGCGAGCGCAGCGAGGCACTCTGCGGCGAGGCCCAGGCGCCGATCTGATGGCCGCGCGGCCGCCGCGCGAAGTACGCGTCCGATTCGGCACCGGCGGCCCGCTCGACGCGTCCTTCGATCCGCACTTGCCGCTCGAGTGCGCCCCACCAGAAGAGCAGCGACGCGCTCGCATGTGCCGCGAGTTCGCGGCCCTTCCGGCTCTCGTAATTCGTGAAGAACACGAAGCCGCGCTCATCGAATCCCCGCAAGAGCACGACCCGCTGCGAGGGTTGCCCGTCGGCGCCGAGCGAGGCCAGCACCATCGCGCTCGGCTCGACGATCTCCAGCCGCGCGAGCGCTTCGTCGAGCCAGCCGCGAAATTGGACGAGCGGGTCCGGCGAAGCCGACGATTCGTCGAGCCCCCCGCGTTCGTAGCTGCGGCGCGAACGCTCGACGTCGCCCCTCACGGGATGCGGCCGAGCGCGAGACCCGCGAGCAGCGTCCCAAGCAACACGAGCCCGCCTCCGAGGGCGACCGGAAAGCTGCCATCGATCGGCTTCGTTTCCCAAATCGTGCGGAAGGCCAGCGAGCGGAACGCCCGGCGCAAGGTCGGCGCATCCGCGGCCTGCACGTAGGTGCCGTTACCGCTCCGGGCGATCGCGCGCAGGTCGCTCGAATCGAAGCCGGCGAGTTCGTTGGTCCCGGGGATCACCTGACCCGAATCGGTTCCGACCCCGACCGTATCGATCGTGATCCCGGACTTTCCAACCGTCTGCGCCACTTCGAGCGGATCGAGCCCGCGATTGCTCACGCCGTCGGTCAGCAGCACGATGATGCGAGCTCCGCTTTTTGGCATGGCTTCGGCCGCAAGCGCGAGCGCGTCGCCGATCGCGGTCGCGCCGTCGGGTCCCGGGATCCGCTCGATCGCCGCGCGCGCCGCGTCGAGGTCGGCGGTCGGTTGCTGCACGAGCCGCGCCTCCGAAGAGAACGTGACCAAGCCGACGCGCGAGCCGGCCGGCAGCGCATCGACGAAGGCGCGCGCCGCGGCTTTGGCCGCTTCGGCGCGCGTCGGTGCCAGGTCGGGGGTGATCATCGAACCCGAGGTGTCGATGCAGATCATCACGGTGCCGTCCTTGGCCGGGACGCGGAAGGGAAAGCGCGGCCCGGCGAGCGCGACGAGCAACGCGCCGCTACCGAGCGCGAAGGCTGCAAACAGCACCGCCGCCGGCCAACGCGCCGGGCGGAGCGCATCGAGCGCGAACGCCAGGTTCGAATAGGCGAGCGCCTGCGCGCGCGAGCGGCGCTCGGCCCGGCGATAGAGCCAGATCGCAAGCGCGATCGCAAGCAGCGCCAGCACGAGCAACCCCGGACGCTCGAAGCTCATGCGATTGCGAACGCCCGCGCGAGCGCGGCTTCGCCGCTCGAGGCCGCATCGAGCGGTGCGCAGCGCAAGCCGTCGCGCGCCAGCGCTTCCAGCACCTGCGCCTCACGGGTTGCGACCGCCGCCGCGTAACGCGCGCGCGCAGCGCGGTCGATGTAGAGCCGTGCGACCTGCCCGCTCTCGGCATCGCGCAGCCGCACGAAGCCGCCGAGCGGCAGGCCCGCAGCCCAGGGATCGCGCGCGAGCAACGCCGTTGCATCGAAGCGAGCCGCGCACGCGCG
>JBOHTX010000057.1:0-10129 GCA_050733855.1 Vulcanimicrobiaceae bacterium | reverse complement strand
GGCAAGAGCACGGCGGCCGCCAGCGCAAGGGCGAAGCCGAGTCCAAGCGTCAGGAAGTGGCGCGGGCCGGCGCCTGCGGCACGGCGTTCGACGAACCGCGCGAGCGCCGCGACGACGAGCGTCCACGAGCCGAGAGCGGCAAAGACCACAAGCGCCGTCACGTTGCCGAGTTGCTCCCGTAGAGCCCGGCTTGCGGCGAGTAATGAATGTACGTGCAGGTCGTGGCGCAGGCGGTCCCGCCGAGCTGTTGCAGACCTTGCAGCAGCGAGGCGTCGTAGCTCGCGGGATCGCTCAGCTCGTAGCTCTGCGCGGCTCCGGCGCCGGCGATCGCGTAACCGTACGGCTGATGGCCGACGTCGTCGGTCGGGATCACGTTGAGATAGGGATTGTTGGCTCCGCCGAAGAGCGCCGGCGTCACCGTCGTCCCGCCGCCTCCGCCCGCACCGCCGGCCGCGCCGGCGCACGTGCCGCCGGGATAGCACTGGAGGTCGGCGTAGTAGAGTTCGAGTGCGGTCGCGATCTGTTTGAGGTTCGCCTCCGAATCGGCGACGGCGGCCTGCGCTCGCGCGTGGACGTAGTTGGGGATCACGATCGAGGCGATCAGAGCGATGATCGCGACCACGACCATCAATTCGACGAGCGTGAAGCCGCGCTGGTTGGACAACGGGGCGGCGTGCCCCCCGTTCCCCGGGCCGCCACTCGGCGGCCCATGAGTTCCGCGTATGTGCGGATGCTGACGATTGGGATGCAGACGTTCGGGCATGGGAACGTACCTCGCGGTGTTAGCGGATCGAACTCGATAGCGTGGAGAGCGGAACGTAGACGACGTAGACGATCAGCGCGACGACGATCCCGAGCGCGATCGTCACGAGCGTTTGGATGACGGCCGGGAGGGAGGCGAGGACCGACTCCACGTCTTCCTCGTAGTACTCGGCGACCTTGACCAGCATGGCGGGAACGTTGCCTGCCGAGTGACCGACGCGCGCAAAACCGAGCAGCATCGATGGGAAGGCGGCGGTCGCCGCCAGCGCTTCATCGAGGGAGGCGCAGACGCCGCCGGCGAGCAGCTCACGTGCGCGTTCGACGGCGCTTGCGTAGAGCGCGCTTTCGGCGACCGGGACGGCCACTTCGAGCGCGCGCACCTGGTTGATCCCCGATTGCAAAAGGGTCGCGAGCACGCGCGCGAGCCGCGCGAAGATCGCCTTGCGGAGCGCGCCGCCGAGCACGGGGAGCGCGAAGCGCCCGCGATCGAGCAACAACGCTCCCTGCGTCGTCGCGAGTCCACGGGCGAACGCGACGGCGGCGACCAGCGCGAGGGCAACGCCGAGCGCGAGGGTCGCGGGGCTGCGCGCGAGCGTGGAGATCGCAACGAGGGCTTGCATCAGCGGCGAGAGCGCGACCCCGAAACTCGCGAAGAGCGCCGCGAATTGCGGGACGATGAAGCCGATCAGGTACAGCGAAATGGCGGCCGCGGCGGCCACCACGATCGCCGGGTAGAGGAGCGCTGCGCCGAGGCGTTTGCGTAGGCGCTCGTCGCGTTCGAGGAAGGCCGCCAGCCGGTCGAAGATCTCTTCGCGGTTGCCGGCCTCCTCGCCGGCGGCGACCATCGCCACTTCGAGATCGGTGAACTCGTTGGGCCGGTGCGACATCGCGGCGGCCAGCCGCTCGCCGCCGCGTTCGACATCGCTCTTGATGCTGGCCAGTGCGTCGCGGAAGCGGCTCGTGCGCGCCTGCGCGATCAGCAGGTCGAAGGCGGTCGAGAAGTCGATCCCGGCTTCTTCCAGGGCGGCGTAGGCGCGGAAGAAGGTGAGCCGCTCGCGCGGTTGCGGACGGCGCAGTAGGCTCGCAAACGAGAAGCCGCCCGCCGCAGCTCGCAGGTCCGAAGGGATCAGCAGGCGCTCGCGGAGCGTCGCGAGCGCGGCGTTGCGGTCGAGGGCTCGCATCGACCCGACGACCCGTTCGCCGCTCGGCGTTCGCGCGCAGTACGTAAAAGTGAGCGACATGCCTAGCGAACTCCCGCTGCGACTCGGATCTGCTCGGGGTAATCGGAGGCGGCGACCGCGGCTTCGTAGGTGATCATGCCGGCGTTGACCAAGCGCGAGAGGTCCATCTCGAGCGTCTGCATGCCGTCGCGGCGCGAGGTCTCGATCGTGTTGCGTATCTGGATCGTCTTTTCGGGCGACATCAGCTGCGCGCGGACGGCGGGCGTGTTGACGAGCACCTCGCAGGCGGGATGGCGTCCGCGGCCGCTGGCATCGGGGACCAGACGCATCGAGACGATCGCCTGCAGCGATTGCGCGAGCTGCATGCGGGCTTGCTCCTGGCGGCCGCCGTCGAAGACGCCCACGATCCGCTGCACTGTCTCGGAGGCCTCTGAGGTGTGGAGCGTGCTGAAGACCAGGTGCCCCGTCTCGCTTGCCGAGAGGCAGGCCGTCATCACGTCAGGATCGCGCAACTCGCCGATCAGGATGACGTCGGGATCGGCGCGCAGGACGCCGCGCAGCGACTCGCCGTACGAGCAAACGTCGCGGCCGACCTCACGCTGGCGAATCAGCGACTTCTTGCTGCGATGGCGGTACTCGATCGGGTCCTCGACGGTGACGACGTTGCGCCGGTAGCGGCGATTGATCTGATCGAGCAGCCCCGCGAGCGCGGTCGATTTGCCCGAGCCCGTCGGCCCCGTGAAGAGCACGAGGCCCGTCGCGTAGTCGGCGAAACTCGCGACCACCTCGGGGAGCCCGAGGGTTGCCAGATCCGGGACGCCCTCGCGCAGGAGACGGAGCGAGAGCGCGAGTCCGTTCTCGCCGCGAAATGCGTGGATGCGGATGCCGCCGAAGCTCGGATGCACGATCGCGCCGTCGGCCGCACCGAGCGCCCCCGTCAGCCGTTCGATCTCGCGCTTCGACAGGTACGTCTCGCAGAAGGCGCGGACCGATTCCGGCTCGATGACCGGCAGTTCCATCCGCTCCATCGCGCCGTCGACGCGCTGCCAGGGCGGCTCGTTGCCTTCGATGTGAAGGTCCGAGGTGCTGGCGGCGACGGCGCTCTCGCGCGCGATTCGGATCGCCTCCTCGATGTCGGCCAGCATCGGCTTCATTCCGCGTCGTCGTAGGAGAGGTGGCGCAGCACTTCGCCTTCGGCCGTGAGCCCCGAGCCGACGTGCCGCAGGGCATCGACGATCATCGGCCGGTAGCCGCTGCCGTAGGCGATCTTGCCGAGTTGGGCCGGCGTATCGCCGCGCTCGATCGCCGAGGCCAGCTCCGGCTTGATTTCGAGCACTTCGAACGCGCCGACGCGTCCTTGAAATCCGGAGAAGGCGCAGAACTCGCAGCCCTGCGCCTCCCAAGCCTCGGTCGAGAGCGCGAGGCCGTAGCGCCGCGCGACGGCCAGCGCCTGCGAGGAGATCGAACTCTTGATCTTGCAGCGGCGGCACAGCATCCGAACGAGGCGCTGCGAGACCGCGCACGTCAAGGATGATGCGAGCGTCGAGCGGTTGGCGCCGAACTCGACGAGCCGGGCCGGGACCCGTAGTGCGTCGCGGGCGTGGAGCGTGGTCACGAGCGAGATTCCGGTGAGGCTCGCCTGCAGCGTGATCGCGACCGTCTCCGGATCGCGCAGCTCTCCGATGAAAAGCTGTTGCGGGTTCTGCCGCAAGAGTGCGCGCAGCGCGACCGGGAAGGTGATCCCGGCCTTCTCGTTGACCGCGATCTGCGCGATCCCCGGGATGCGGCACTCGATCGGGTCCTCGACGCTGCACACGTTGGCCGCTTCGAGGTCGATCGTTTGCAGCGACGCATACGAACTGGTCGACTTGCCGGAACCGGTCGGCCCGGCGATTACGCAGAAGGCGCTCGGCCGGCGGAGCGCGCGCTGGTAGCGGGCCAGCAATTCGCTCCCCATCCCGAGTTGCTCGAGGTCGGGCACGAGATCGAAGCGCTGCAGGAAGCGCAGCACGACCTTCTCGAGCCCGGCGACCGGGCAGGTCGAGGTCCGAACCTCGAAGGTCCGGCCGTCGAACGAGACCGTGAGCCGGCCGTCCTGCGGTAACCGCGACTCGCCGGTGTTCATGTTCGAGCGGACTTTGACGAGCGCGACGACGCGTTCGAAGAGACCGGCCTCGAGCGAGCGTTCGTGCTGCAGCACGCCGTCGACATCGAGCCGGACACGCCCGGCGCGTTCGTCGACCGGCTCGACGTGAACGTCGGAAGCGTAGTTTCCGATCGCTGCCGCGAAGATTTCGTCGAGGGTTTGTGCGGCGATCGAGTCGGCATCGCGGACGACGGCCGCCGGATAGAGCCCCTTGAGTCCTTCGCGAATCTCGCGCAAGCCCAGCAGGACCGTGCGGACGTCCTTGCGGCACAGGTGCCGGATGCGCTCGACGAGCTCGGGCGTCTCGCTCGAGACCCCGACCGTCAGGCTCGCGCCGTCGAAAGCGAGCGGCAGGACGTCGGCGTCGTAAGCGAAGGCGCGCGAAAGCAGGGCCGCGGCCGTGCGCTGGGTCGGGCCGCCGAGGAGCGGGCTCGCCTCGATCATCGCTCGCCGGCCGTTCTGCGAAGCGCGTTGCCGCGCGCGTAGAGCGCGCGCGCGTAGTCGAGCCCCGACCAGCCGTCGCCGGCGTGATAGGCGGAGAGCGCGTGCGCGAGCGCGACCTGCCCCGGACCGAAGCGCCGCGCGGCGCGCGCGTAATCGGCGGCAAGCAAGGCGGCGCCGGCGTGCAGGTTCGTGCACGGATCGAGCGCCATCCGCAGGTCGAGGCCGAGTGCGGCGAAGTTTTCGGAATCGATCTGACCGTACCCGACGTCGATCCGGTCGCCGGCGGCGAGTAGCTCCGAAGCGAGCCGCTCGGCAGCGGAGCGGTCGGAGGGGAAGTACGCGCGCCGGCGGCTCACGTCGTCGATTGCGAAGGGCGCGAAGCCGCTCTCTTGCGCGACGAGCGCCGTCATCGTCAGCGGCGCAACGTTCGGCGCACAGGCTGCGAGCAAGGCGGCAAACGCGTGGGCGGCAAGCATCGCGAGCGCCTAAGAGGCCCGGGCGCGCATCGTCACGAGCGCTGCCGCGTGCGCGCGCGAGACGCGCTTGCGGGAAACGCCGAGCCGGCGGCCCAGTTCGTGTTGCGAGAGGCCGACGAGATAGAGTCCCACGATCACGCGCCGCTGCAGAGGCGGCAACTCGCCGAGCGCGCCCTCGACGACGAGCCGTACCTCGAGCGCGCGCATCGGGTCCACGCACCCGGCGCTTTCGGAGGCGGCCAGTGCATGCGGGTCGTCGAGCGGAAGCGGCTGCGCGCAGGCCTGTGCGCGCCGCACCTCCGCGAGTGCCTCACGTGCGACGGTCAGCGCCGCCGCGAGTTCGTCGTCGCTCGGCTCGCGCCCGAGCGCGCCCGCAATCTCCATGCGCTTGACGGCAGCACGGCGCCCCAGTTCGTGTACTGCCCGCGGCACCCGCACCGTGCGCTCGAGATCGCGGGCGTAGTGCATCAGCTCGCCGACGATGAGTATCCAGGCATACGCTTCGAAGGGCGTGCCGGTCGCCGGGTCGTAGCGGCGCGCGGCCTTGATGAGGCCGACCGCTGCGACCTGCTCGAGATCGGAGCGCTCGAGACCGGCGCGCCAGAACTTGCGGGCACCGCGCCGGCAGAGGTGGCGGTTGCCGGCCACCCGCTCTTCGATGCTCGCGCGTTTGGCCGGGCGCCGCAGCGCTTGCGCACCGGAGTGCGGTCCCGCGTCCGCTAGCGGAGATGCCCGTTCGACCATGGCGTCCCTCCGAATCTCGCGCGGCGTAGCGGCGGGTGGAGCGCGATTATCGGCAACGAATGTGAACGCGACGCTTCCGGAACATTAAATCGTCTTAAGGTTGGCGCACGTGCTCGGCCGCGCCGACGAGGGAGTCTGCGACGACGGGGAGAACGCCGGGCGTCCACTCGCACACGCTGCCGGGTACTCGCGATGACATGAACGCCATCCGTGTTCTCGTTGCCGAGGACGATCGCGCGATCCGCGAACTCCTGGCCCACCATTTCGTGCGCGAGGGTTTTCGCGTGCTGCAAGCGGCCGACGGTCCGGCGACGCTCCGCGTCGCGCGTGACGGCGCCGACCTCGTGCTGCTCGACGTCGGCCTACCGGGGATCGACGGCTTCGATATTGCGCGCACGCTCCGGCGCGAAGGCCGGACGCTGCCGATCGTGATGCTGACGGCGCGGGCCGACGAGGTCGACCGGGTCGTCGGCTTCGAACTCGGCGCCGACGATTACGTCGTTAAGCCGTTTTCACCGCGCGAGATCATCGCGCGCGTGCGGGCGATCTTGCGGCGGAGCGGGATGGTCCACGAAGCGACGCCGCAGGTGCTGCGCTTCGGCCGGCTCGAGATCGACGAAGCGGCGCGCGAAGCCCGGGTCGACGGCAGCGACGTCGGTCTCAAGCCGCGCGAATACGCGCTACTCGCGCTTTTCGCCGCGAACCCCGGGGTCGCGCTCTCGCGCGAAGTGCTCCTCGAACGCGTCTGGGGCTTCGATTTCGACGGCGACGAGCGGACGGTCGACGTTCACGTCCGCCGCTTGCGCGCGAAGTTGGAAGAAGAGCACGAGCTGGGCACGGTGTTGCACACGGTCCATGGCTTCGGTTACAAGTTCAACGCGGCGTAGGGCCCCGCGTTCGCCGATCTGCGACGTGCGGGCACTCGTGCGGCGGCTGCGCGCGCTGCCGCCGGATTCCGAGGTCCCGCTGCTGGTGGTGCGGCTGCGCGGCCTCGAGCGGATCGCCTGGCGCGAGGGCCGGACTGCGGCGCGGGCCGTCGAGCGGCGCAGCCTGCGTTCGTTCGCCGCGACGGCGAACCGCACGCTGCGGTCTTCCGACATCCTGGCGCACGACCGGGACAGTTCCGATTTTCTGGCGGCCCTGCGTTCGCCGACCCGCTCGAGCGGAGCCGTTCCGAGCGCGAGCGATTTCCGGTCGACCCTCGCCCGCCTCTCCTCGGCGATGCAGCGCGACGGCGGCATGCAAGTGGAATCGGGTTGGACGATCCTGCGGCCGGCCGGCAGCTGCGCGCGGCTAGGGCAAGCCATCGAAGCGGCCCTCGAGCGCGGCGCACGCGAGCGCGAGCGCTACGAGTTCTTTTCGACGATCGGTCACGAGCTGCGCACGCCGCTGACCTCGATCAACGGCTATCTCGAAACGCTGCTCGACCAGGACCTCGATCCGCAAACGGCGCGGCGATTCCTCGAAGTCGCGCGAGCCGAAGCGTCCCGTATGGGTCGCCTGGTCGACGGCATGTTCGACGTCTCGCTGCTCGACCTGCGGGCCGGAGCGTTCGCCGGCGAATCGAGCGATCTGGGCGCCGCGGTGGCCGCCGCGATCTGCGCCGTCGAGCCGCTTGCACTCCGCCGCCGGACCGCGCTCGGCAGCGCCTGCGTCGGCGACGCGCAGATTGCGATCGGCGGCGACCGCTTGACGCAAATCATCGTGAACCTGATCGAGAACGCGATCAAGCACGGCCGTGAAGCGGGCCGCGTCGTCGTCTCGCTCGGACGACGCGAAGCGCGCTTCGTGCAGCTTTGCGTCGACGACGACGGCCCCGGCGTTCCTGCGGAGGAGTGGGAAGCGATCTTCGCGCTCGGCGTCCGCGGCCGACGCACGAAAGCGCGCGGCAGCGGGATCGGGCTGGCAGTCGTCAAGCTGATGCTCGAACGGATCGGCGGCGAAGTCTCGGTCGGCCGCTCCGCGCTCGGCGGCTCCCTGTTTTCGCTCCGGCTCCCGCTCGCAGAGGCCGCGGCGAGTGCCGCTCCGTTGCAACCGGCCCTGGCCGTCGCCTCGGCATAGGCGTCGAATTGATTTCAAGGCACTGCCGCGTCCTGCGTTCCTCAGTGCGTGCCGTCAGCCCCGAATGAACTCGATCTCGACGCCGACCTTCGCCTTGCTCCAAACACGATCGGCAGTCACGGCAGGAAGACGAAGCGTCAGCGCAAGTCCCAAACAAGCGCGGTCGCCCAGGGATAGCCCGAGGGCCTGCGTTTGTGCCCGCAGGCCGGCGGCGCGGTACGCTTGCTCGACGTCGAACGACCGGATGTCGAGCTGCATTCCATCGAGCGAAGCTCGGATCGTGGCCGCTGGAACCCGCGCATCCGCGAGCTTCGATGCGACCTCGGCGAGGTTCACGGCGCTAACGCACGCAAAGGGCAACAGCGCGGCAACCCGATCACCGCCCGGACGCATTTACTCACGCGCGGCTTCGGCCCGCCGTTCCGCAATAAGCTCGGCGCAGAGCCGGCTCCCGGTCGCCACGTATTTGCCGATCCGTGAGCGCGCGCGCGCGATCGCCGTCGTCCGAGAGACGATGCGAAGCTCCTCGCCGGCGAGTTCGACCTGAACGACGTCCCCGACGCGAAGCGCCAGCGCCTTGCGGTACGCCGCCGGAATGACGACCCTGCCACCGCCCTGTACCTTTGCCAGGCTCACGCGGCGAGGATCGACCTGCCCTCGTGCCATTTGCCAACGTTATACCACGAGCCGCTGCCCGTGTCTTGCCTACGCCGGCTGCGCGGGCTCCCGCCATGCGACCTCGTTCCAAAAAGGCGGGCCGGGCGGCGGACATGACTGCGTCGCCGCCGGCCTCTCTCTCCGGCAGCGACGCGAGGCACCATGCCAAGGTGTTCGGCGGCCCGGAGTTTCGTCTTGAGTTCTTTGCCGAAGTGTGATCTCGCGCATGGCGAGGGCGCAGGCGCCGGCGGTCGGGCGGCGAGGGCCTCAGAGATTTCCGCGGCGGGCTTGTTCCTCTTCGATCGAGACGAAGAGTGCTTTGAAGTTGCCCTTGCCGAACGAGAGGCTGCCGCGGCGCTGGATGATCTCGAAGAAGAGGGTGGGGCGGTCCTGGAGCGGCTGCGTGAAGATCTGCAGCATGTAGCCGCGGTCGTCGCGGTCGACCAGGATCCCGAGTTCGCGTAAGGTCTCGGTCGCTTCGTCGATGCGGCCGACGCGCGCTTCGAGTGCATCGTAGTACGAGGCGGGGGTTGTGAGGAAGCGGACACCGTTGCCGCGCAGCGCACGGATCGTCTGCAGGATGTCGTCGGTTGCGATCGCGACGTGCTGAATCCCGGCGCCGCCGTAGAAATCCAAAAACTCCTCGATCTGGGATTTCTTCTTGCCCTCGGCCGGTTCGTTGATCGGGAATTTCACGCGGCGCTCGCGATCCGACATCACTTTGGAGCGCAGCGCCGAGTACTCGGTCGAGATGTCCGAGTCGTCGAACGAGACGAGCTGTTCGAAGCCGAAGACCCGCCCGTAGTAGTCGGCCCAGCGGTCCATCTCGTTCCAGCCGACGTTGCCCACGCAGTGGTCGACCGCAACCAGGCCGACCGGATGCCGCGCCGCGGGGCTCTCGGCGACGGCCACGAAGCCGGGCGCGAAAGGCCCGCGGTACTGCTCGCGTTCGATCAAGCTGTGAACCGTATCGCCGTAGGTCGCGATCGTCGCCCGCACCATGTCGCCGTGCTGGTCGCGCTCGGCGCTCGGTTCCGCGACGCCGATCGCTCCGCCGGCGAGCGCCGCCGCGTAGGCCGCACGTGCATCGCCGACCCGTAGCGCGACGTCGCGGATTCCGTCGCCGTGCCGCAGCACGTGCTGCGCGATCGGGTCGTCGGCACTCAGCGCGCTCGTCAGCACGAAGCGCAGATGGTTCTGTTCGAGCAGGTACGAGGCACGGCCGCGGACGCCGGTTTCGGGGCCCGCGTAGGCGGCGATCCGGAAACCGAAGGCGGTCGCATAGTAGTGCGCGGCTTGCTTCGCGTTGCCGACGTAGAACTGCAGGTGATCCCAATCCATCCCCTCGAGCGCGCGTCCCGCTTTCACCTCGGTCAGATTCATCATTCAGCTCCTCATTTGAAAACGGGGCGGCGTGCCCCCGTTGCCCCCCGGGCCGGCACTCGCCGGCCCCTTCGGTCCCAACGCTGCCGGCGGCGGGACTGCGCGAGATGACGGGGCGGCGTGCCCCCGTTGCCCCCCGGGCCGGCACTCGCCGGCCCATCGTCGCTTCGCTCCTCGTGGAAAGCCGCACGAGGGCGTGCGGTTCGTCGCCCCGCTCGTTGGAAAACGGGGCGGCGTGCCCCCCGTTGCCCCCCGGGCCGGCACTCGCCGGCCCA
>JBOHTX010000056.1:0-10273 GCA_050733855.1 Vulcanimicrobiaceae bacterium | reverse complement strand
TCCGGCCGTTCGCACCGGCGAAGCCGTACTCGAGGTTGAGCTGGTGATTGAATCCTCCGTTACCGCCGACCAGCGCGAGCACCGACCCGAAGCCTGGATAGGTGCCGCGCTTTGCGATGAGGTTGACGACACCGGTGCCGGTGTTTCCGGAGGAGGCGTCGCCGGCGCCCGGCGTCAGTTGCAGGCTACCGGCCGCGGGATTCAGCGCCAGCGCGTTGATAAACTGCGACGTGAGGGCGTCGGTGTACGGGATGCCTTCGTACTCGAAGCCCTCCTCGTTCTCGCGTCCGCCACGTAGAACGGGATAGCCGCTCGAGTCGAAGCTGGCCCCGGGGAGGCTCGCCAGCAGGTCGGCCTCGCTGAGCGCGTCGGGCCGGCCGAGCGTGGTCTCGATTTGTTGCGAGGTCACGGTGTAGGTATCTTGCGGTTGGGTCGGCTGGAAGGCGCCGCCGATGCTGCGAGCGCTCACGCGGCCGATCGTCTTGAGCGCTTCCGTGAGCAGGCCGTCGACGGTCGTGACTTGGTCGGCGTTGACCGTCACACCGGTCACCGAAGCGACTTGAAAGCCGCTCGCTTGAAACGAGACGATATACGTGTCGGGGATGACGCCCGTAAAGCTGTAGAAGCCTTTGGCATCGGTCTTGCCGTGATAGGTTGCCGATGGCGAGACGGCGTCGACGGCGACGCCGAAGACGGGTTGGTGGGTTTGCGAATCGATCACGGTCCCGCTGAGCGTACCGATCGTCCCAGCGTACAGGGTCCCGACGGTAGCGAAGATCAGCGAGAACGCAAACGTCGCCGCTGCGATAAGGCACAGCGGCCGCAAACGTGCGAAACGCGAAACAGACACTCGATTGCTCCTCGTGTGCGCGTGTTCGCCCGGTTGCGCTGAGAGTATCCTGAGTGTCGCCCGTGGTCACCTGCAACGCGTGCTGCAACAGACGGCCAATCATCGCCGGCACTCTGTACGAACGCAGCACACGAAAAGCCGACCGCGAGCACGTCCGGCTTACGTCTACAATCGGTGGCACGGCGGCGGCCCTGAAACACCGGTCGGCCGAACTCGCCGCCGCGATCGCGCACGCGACGCGACGCGACGGACGATGTCGACGGGCAGATTCTCGCTCGGCGCCGGACGCTCGAGTGCCCGGTCGAGGATGTGGTTCCACAGGGCCGGCGCCCAGGACGCCGTCGGCGCTCGCTCGCGGGCTTCCTCCGGAGCAGCGCGAATCGCTCGGTCTTTCCTTCGTCGAGCGAGGCGAGGCGTGCGCCGACCAAGCGCGCCGAAACGATCCACACTTGCGTTCGGGCCATGGCAATGCCAACATGGCCAGGTGAGAGAGCTAGGTATCGCGGAAGGCAAGAACCGCTTAGCCGTGGCCGAGCTGCGTCCGCTCACGCGCAAGCGCCCGGCCGGCGACGTCGTCGAGCGAATCCTCGCGCGACGCTGGAAGCTTGGCTGTCCGGTCGAGGAGCTGAACGGCGTGGGCGACTCGACGCCGCCCAAATTGACGAGATCGTCGAGGACCTGCAAGCTTTGCCGGTCGAGGTCGAGAGCACGCCGGGCCGGCCCGCCTTCGCGGAAATCGCCGTCGCTCATTCGGTCGGCCTCCTCTGGAAGCCGCGCAGCTTGAGGTAAGTCGCGCTCGGCGTCACGAGAGCAGCGCGAGTTGTTCGGTTTTTCCTTCGTCAAGCGAGGCGACCCGCACGCCGACCAAGCGCACGGCGCGGCCGCCGAGGGCGGCTCGTTCGAGGCACAGCAACGCGGCCGCGGTGATCGTTCGCGGGTCGTCCGTCGGTTGCGCGAGCTGCGTTTGACGTACGAGCGCGGTCCGGTCCGCGAAGCGCAGCTTGATGCCGACCGTCGCGCCGCGCAGGCCCGCCCGCGCGAGGCGCTCCGCCACGTCGAGTGCCTCGCATTCGACCGCCGCGCGCAGCTCGCGCGGCTCGCGCAGATCGTCCTCGAACGTGCGCTCGCTCGAAACCGAACGGGTCGCGCGATCCGGCTCGACAGCGCGCTCGTCGTGGCCGCGCGCAAGTTCGCGCAAGGCGGCGCCGGTTCGGCCAAACAGTGCAAAGGTGCGCGCGTCGTCGAGTTCCGCAAGCGCGCCGATCGTCGCGATCCCGCCTGCGCGCAGACGCGCCGTGGTTTTCGGCCCGATCCCCCACAAGCGCTCGACGCCGAGCGGCGCCAGGTAGGCGGCTTCCGTTCCCGGTTCTACCGCGCGCAAGCCATCCGGCTTCGCATCGTCGCAAGCGATTTTCGCGACCATCTTCTGCAGCGCGACCCCGGCCGAGACGGCGAGCCCAAGTTCCTCACGAACGGCGGCCCGCACCACGGTGGCGGCGGCGACGGCCGTCGCGAGTACGTCGCTTGCCAGCGCAACGTAGGCTTCGTCGAGCGAGAGCCCCTCGACCGCCGTTCCGGCGCGCGCGAAGATCGCGAACGCTGCGCGCGAGACTTCCCGATAACGCTCGAAATCGGGCGGCACGACGAGCAGTTCCGGGCAACGGCGGCGAGCTTCGAAGAGCGGGATCGCCGAGTGCACCCCGAAGGCGCGCGCTTCGTACGAGGCGGTCAGCACGACCGCGCGCCGGCTCTCGTGCGCGACCGCGACCGGAAGCCCGCGCAGGCGCGGCTCGTCGCGCTGCGCGACCGCTGCGTAGAACGCATCGAGATCGAAATGCGCGATCACGCCGCGAGCGCGCGCACCGTTTCGAGGTTGCGGAGGTCGTCGGCTTCCTCACCGGGCGTCTCCAGGATCGCGATCCGGTTGGCCAGTGCCGGCTCGCTCGCGAAGGCACGGAAACCTTCGCGCCCGATCAACCCTTCGCCGATGTGCCAGTGGCGGTCGCGGTGACCGCCCAACTCGACCTGCGTGTCGTTGAAATGAAACATCCGCACGCGCGCGAGCGCGATCGTTCGCTCGACCTCTTCGAGGAAGCGCCCGACGCTTTCGCGATCGTCGATCCGGTAGCCGGCGGCCCAGGCGTGCGCGGTATCGAGACAGATGCCGAGCTGTGGATGGTCAAGCGCGCGCACCAGCTCGCCGAGTTCCTCGAGCGTCCCGCCGCACAGGTTGCCGGCACCGGCCGAATTCTCGAGCACGAGCGAGACCCCGGGCGCGATCTCGCCGAGCGCGCGCTCGAGGGCGGCCACGACCGCCGCGAAGCCTTCGGCACGGTCGCGCGAGCCGTACGAGCCGAGGTGCGTGTTCACGTACGCGATTCCGGCTTTGGCCGCAAGTGCGAGGTCGTTGCGCACGAGCCGCAACGAATTGGCGGCGATCTTCGGATCGGCGCTCGCGAGGTTGATCAAATACGAGGTATGGAAGGCGGCAGGCTCGAGATCGCTCTCGGCGCGCAATGTGCGAAAGCGCTCGAGCACCGCCGGATCGGGGTTCGGGGCTCGATAGGTCTTGGGATTCCCCGAGAAGACCTGCATCGTCGTGCAGCCGACGCGCCTGGCGTACGCGACCGCGGCCTCGAAGCCGCCTTCGATTCCGGCGTGGACTCCGAAGCGCATCAGGCCGACTCGGGAACGCGTCCGAGGTAGAGCATCTGCAGATACGAGAGCGCGAGCCGCGGGCGCGTCGCCAAGCGCCGTTCGAGCCGTGCGAGGTACTCGTCCGTCCGTTCGCCGTACGCTTCGTAGGCGCGAGCGCGCGAGCGCTCGTAGCCGAGGTATTGCTCCCGCGACATCGAGACCGCCCATGGGATCACGCGCAAGCGCTGGTCGGCGAGCGCCGAACGCTCGAAGGCCGGAAAACCCTCGGCGAGCACCTCGGGGGCCGGCTCGAGGCCAAGCTCGCGCGCCGCCGCCGCACGCAGCAGCCGAATCGGATCGCCGCGCATCAGCGTCTTCCACCAGATCGCGAGCGTTCCGCCGGGCCGCACGATCCGCAGCAGTTCCGCGAAGGAGCGCCCTTGATCGAACCAGTGAAACGCTTGCGCGCAGGTCGCCGCGTCGAAGCGCCCGCTGCGAAAGGGCGTCTCCTCGACCACCGTACAGATGAAGGGCGCGTGGGCGAGGTGCGCGCGCGCCCGCTCGAGCATCGGTTCGCAGGCGTCGATCCCGAGCACGTCGCAGCCGCGCGCGTACAGCTCGACCGTCACGAGCCCGGTCCCGCAGGCCACGTCGAGCACCCGCGAGCCGGCCACGATACCGTGCTCGGCCAGCACGTCGTACAGCTCGTCGGAATACCCCAGGCGATAGCGGTCGTAGTCGGCAGCGAGCGCGGCGAACGGCGCCGCGGCCTTCACACCGGCGGCCAGCGGCTCCCTCACCGCCGGCGAAAGCGCAGCGCGCCGGCGCGCATCCCCGGCGGCCGAAACGAGAGCGCGCGGCCGCTCGGAACATTCGCTTTCGAAGGATTGCGTTCGAGCGTGGTCCCGGTCACGAGCACCGCATCGGAGGGACGTTCGCGCCTGCCGACCCGGCCGATCAGTTGCTCGATCTCGCTCTCGCCGAAGGCGTCCGCATCGGTGATCACGATCAAATCGGCGGCCGGGATATCGAGGCCGCTGCCGACCAGATTCGTCGCTGCCAGCAGCGAGGGCGCGCCCTCGCGGAAAGCCGCCATCTCGGCGACCCGGGTGGTCGCGCCGTACACGCGGATGCCGCTGCGCCGAACGCGCTTGCTGTGTTCGGCGGAATCGGCCATGTCGCCGCGCAACTGCTGGACGTTGATGCCGTAGCGTTCTTCCAGCCGTGCGGCCAGTTTGGGAACGTCGCCGCGGGTGCGCCCGATCGCGAAGATGCGCGAGCCCCGCGCGAGGTGACTGCGGATGAGCTCGTCGGCACGTGCGAGCTGTTCGGCGGCCGGTTCACCCCACACACCCTCGACCTTGTGCACGATCGTCGGCAAGACCGCAAACGGCATCGCGCGCATCGTCACTGTGTTCGCGAACGCGCCGACCCGCTGGAGGAACGCGCGCAGTTCTTCGGGCGTCGCGGAAGCAAAGAGCAGCGGGCAATCGAGGTTCTCGAGCAACCGCAGCTGCTCGCGTTCGTCGAACGCATTGACGTCGTCGACGATCGTCAGCGCGCTGCGGTCGAGCAGCTCCCAGAGCGGCCGGTTCGAGATCAGGATCGCGCTGCCGACGAGGAAACGGATCGTTCCGCCTTCGAGTTCTTCGAGCAGCGCGCGCCGCTCGCCCGGCGCAACCCCGCCGTGCAGCTCGCCGACGCCGAGCCCGGTTCCTTCGAGCCGGTCGCGAAAGTAGGTGCAGTCTTGGCGGACGAGGTCGCGCGTCGGGGCGACCAGGCAGACGTAGCCGCCGGTCCGCAGCACCTCGTGCACCGCCGTACGGAACATCACTTCGGTCTTGCCCGAACCGGTCGGCGCCTTGAGCAAGAACTCGAAGGCGCCTGCGGTCAGCTTTTGGGTGATGGTGGCCAGCGCCGCCGCTTGGTCGCCAGTCAGCGCAAAGCGCTCTTCGGGTTGGATCAGTTCGTGGGCGACGGCGACCGCCTGCACGTTGCGTTCGATCTGTTCCCAGATCGCGTGGTCGGCTAGTTCTCGGTTTTCGATGGGGGTTCGTCCTTTGCGGCGGCCGCTGCGGCCGCGAGCGGAAGTTCGGGCTCGGCTTGCTCGAATTCGAGCGCCGGCAGATCGGCCGGCGAGCGCAAGCCGAAGCTTTCAAGAAATTCGGCAGTCGTGCGGTATTCGATCGGCCGGCCGGCAACCTCGCGTCGCCCGACTTCTTCGATCAAGCGCCGATCGAGCAGGGTCGCCACCACGCCGTCGACGTTGACCCCGCGGATCGCTTCGATCTCCGCCTTGGTAACGGGCTGATGGTAGGCAACGATTGCGACCGTTTCGAGCGCGGGCCCCGAAAGCGAGGTCCGCACCGGTCGCAAGTAGTCTTCCACGGCGCCGCGTGCCGCGGGCGAGCTTGCGAACCGATAGCCGCCGGCGACTTCGCGCACCACGATCCCACGCTCGGCGTACTCTTCCGAAAGCGCCTGCAAGACCGTGGCGACCGCGATCGGCGACGCACGCGTCAAACGCGCCAGCGTCTCGATCGAGAGCGACTCCGAAGCGACGAACAGCAACGCTTCGAGCCCACGCCGCAGGTCGCCGGTCTCGATCAGCTCAGGCTGCTGCATCGGGCTCCCGCGCGAAGAGCTGCAGCGGCTGGTGCGGCCCCTCTTGGATGAAGTCGAGGCGCCGCCGCCGGATCAATTCGAGGACCGCAAGGAAGGTCGCCACCACGGCGCCCCGCTCGAGCCCGCGGCAGAGTTCGCCGAATTCGAGCCGGCCGCGTTCCCGCAGCGCGCGCACGACGTAGGCGCTTGCGCGCGCGAGCGTGTAGCGTTCGCGCTCGATCACGCGCCGTTCCCCGCGCTCGCGGCGCTCGGCGGCGACGAGCGCCCGCGCGAGCGCGGCCGGATCGAGCCGGTAGCGTTGGACGAGCTCGGCCCCCGGGTCGCCGCCCTCGCGGTAGGCATACGCTTCGGCTTCCGCTCGGCGCGCCCGCAGCTCCTCGGCGATCCCCTTGTAGGCGGAGTAGAGGACCAGCCGCCGCCGCAGCCGCTCCTCGACTTCTTCGGCGCTCGGCTCGTCGGCGGGCACAAGTTCGGCCGGCAGCGCCGGCAGGAGCGCGCGCGACTTGAGGAAGAGCAGCGTGGCCGCGATCACGAGGTACTCGCCAGCCGGCTCGATCTCGAGCGATTCCATCTGGGCAACGTACGCGAAGTACTGTTCGGCGACGAGCGCGAGCGACACCGTCGCGACGTCGAGCTTGCGCTCGCGCACGAGATGCAACAGCAGGTCGAGCGGCCCGTCGAAGGTCGGCAGTACGACGCGCGGGACGCGTCGCTCGCCGGCCCGCTCATCGCCGCTTAGCGGCTGGCCGTCTCTCTCGTCGCCGGGATGTCCTGGATCGGTTCGAACGGGTCGCCCTCCATATGCGAGAGCTGCTCGAGGCCAAGGTCGATCAAGCGCTTTTCGTTGACGTACTTGAGCGCCTTCTTCGCGGCTTTGATTTCGAACCAGGCCGCCTCGTCGACCTCGTGGTCGTGGTTCGCCGTATCCCCGGAACGATACCGCATCAGGAAGAAGTGGACCGCCTTCTTGTGCTTGGTCCCGTTGAGGTAGAACCAGTACGAGATCTCCGAAAGCTGGCCGAGGACCTCGCCCCAGCAGCCGGTCTCTTCGCGGACCTCGCGGAGGGCCGCTTGCTCGTGGGTTTCGCGGGGCTCGACGTGGCCCTTGGGCAGCGACCAAATGCGGGGACCGCCGCGCCCGATCAAGAGCGCCTCGAGCGCGCCGCCGTTCCGCCGTAGCACCAATCCGCCGGCCGAGACCTCGTACTTGATCCGCATCGCTGCCTTCGCTTACAGGGAGAGAAAGCGCCCGGGGCGGGGCGCTCTTTTCAGATCATAACAACCCGAACCAAGAAGAAAGGGTGTCGCAGAGGACCATCCTTCCAAGTCGGCGTCCGGCTTCGAGGACCGTCTCGGAGAGCGCCGCCCGGCTCGGCGGCGCCTCGAGGCGGGGCCACGACGCTCGCCGCGCGAGCCGCTTATCCCGGCGCTTGGGCTACCGGGGCCGGCGGGCGCCAGCGGAGGTCGGGTTGGCGGGCCGCACGGGTTTCGTCGACCCGGCCGACCGGGGTCGTTACCGGGGCCGCCAGCAGCGCGCCGGGGTCCGAGTCGGCAAGAGCCACGATCTCGCGCAGTGCCGCCACGAACTCGTCGAGGGTCTCCTTCGATTCGGTCTCGGTCGGCTCGATCATCAGGCACTCGGGAACGAGCAGCGGGAAGTAGATCGTCGGGGCATGGAAGCCGCGGTCGAGCAGCGCTTTGGCGAGATCGAGTGCGCGGATGCCGGTGCGACGTTTGAGTTCTTGCGCACTCGCGACGAACTCGTGGCGGCAGCGCTCGTCGTAGGGGACGGTGAGAAACTCCTTGATCAGGGCGCGCAGGTAGTTGGCGTTCAGGATCGCGAGCTGCGAAACGCGCGCGAGGCCCTCGGCGCCGTTCGAGCGGATGTAGGCGAGTGCGCGCACCGCGTGCGCGAAGTTCGACCAGAACGAACGGACCGGGCCGATCGAACGCGGCCGTTCGAAATCGAGTGAGTACCCATCGTCGCGGCGCACGACGACGGGCGTCGGCAGGAAATCGACCAAGTGCGCGGCGACGCCGAGCGGGCCGTGGCCCGCGCCGCCGCCGCCGTGTGGAATCGAAAATGTTTTGTGCAGGTTGAGGTGCATGAGGTCGAAGCCCATCTCGCCGGGACGGGCCGCGCCCATCAGGGCGTTGGCGTTCGCGCCGTCGTAGTACATCAAGCCGCCGGCCGCATGAACGAGGCGCGCGATCTCGGCGATTCGATCTTCGAAGAGGCCAAGCGTGTTGGGATTGGTCATCATGCAGACCGCCGTGTCCGACCCGAGGACTTCCGCGAGCGTCGCCGGGTCGACGCGGCCCGTCGCATCGCTGGGAAGCGAGACGACGCGATAGCCGACCATCGCCGCCGAAGCCGGGTTGGTCCCGTGCGCCGTATCGGGGACGATCACCGTACGGCGCTTCGCTCCCTCGCCGCGCTCGCGAAAATACGCCTTCGCGACCAGCAGTGCGGCCAGTTCGGCTTGTGCGCCGGCGGCCGGATTCAACGAAAAGGCCGCCATCCCGAAGATCTCGCACAGCGCGCGCTCGAGCTGGTACATCACCTCGAGTGCGCCTTGCGCCAAGGCGTCGGGAGCGAACGGGTGCAGATCGCGAAAGCCCGGCAACGCCGTCAGTGCATCGTTGACCTTTGGATTGTACTTCATCGTACAGGACCCGAGCGGATAGAACCCGAGGTCGATCGCGAAAGTCCGTTGCGAGAGCCGGGTGAAGTGCCGAACGACTTCGAGTTCCGAGAGTTCCGGCAGGGGCAAGTCCCGGCGCAGGAGCTCGCGCGGAACGAAAGCGTCCGCGCTCGCTCCGCTCGGAAGGTAGTCCGTACCGCGGCCCGCGCGGCCGAGTTCGAAGAGCAGCGGTTCGCTTGCGTTACGCATGAACCGCACTCCGCGTCGCGAGTTCGGCGAGCGCCGCCGCCAGCGCCTCGATCTCGCGCACCGTGGTCAGCTCGGTCGCGCACATCAGGATGCAGTCCGCCAGCTCCGGATACCAGCGCCCCAGGTCGACTCCGCCGAGGATGCCGCGCCGCGCGAGCGCCTCGAGGAGCGCCGCCGCGCTCCAGCCGCGCGGCACCCGGATCGCGAGTTCGTTGAAGACCGGCGCCGCGAAGCGACGGCTGAAACCCTCGATCGCAAGCACGCGCTGCGCGAGCCGGTGCGTGCGTTCGAGGTTCGCGGCGGCGACCCGTTCGAGGCCGTGCGGGCCGAGCGCGGCCAGGTAGATCGTCGCGGTCAGCGCGCAGTGCGCTTGATTGGTGCAGATGTTCGAACTTGCGCGTTCGCGGCGGATGTGTTGCTCGCGCGCCTGCAGCGTCAGCACGAAGGCGCGGCGTCCGTCGCGATCGACGGTGCGCCCGACCAGGCGCCCCGGAATGCGGCGCACGTGCTCGCCGGTCGTCGCGATGAAGCCGACGTACGGGCCGCCGTACGAAAGCGGAACGCCGAAGGATTGCGCCTCGCCGACGGCGATCTGCGCACCCCAGGCGGCCGGCGGTTTCAGCACCGCAAGCGAGAGAGCTTCGGCGATCACGGCGATCGGAACGGTTCCGCTTGCAACGCAGGCCGCAGCGACCGCTTCGCCCGGCGTTTCGAGTGCGCCGAAGAAGTTCGGCGATTGCAACGCAAGCGCCGCGTAGCGCTCGCTGCGCAAGCGCTCGCCGAGGTCGGAAAGGTCGGTCGTGCCGTCGGCCGCGAGCCCCAGCTCGTCGATCTCGACCTCGAGCCCGCGCGCGTAGGTTTGCAGCACAGCGCGGTAGTTCGGATGGATCGCGCGAGAGACGAGCAGCGCGCGGCGGCCGGTCGCGCCGAGCGCCATGATCGCGCCTTCCGCCAGCGCCGTCGCGCCGTCGTAGACCGAGGCGTTGGCGAGCTCGAGCCCGGTGAGCAAGCAGATGTTGGTCTGCCACTCGTAGATCGCTTGCAGCGTCCCTTGCGAGACCTCGGCTTGATAGGGCGTGTAGGCGGTCACGAATTCGCCGCGCATCGCAAGCGCCGGCACGACCGCCGAGATGTAATGCCGGTAGGCGCCGGCCCCGAGGAACGAGGGCATCCCGGCCGCCGTATCGCGCGCCGCCAGTTCGGCGAATTCGCGCACCAGCTCGGCTTCGGAAAGGGCCGGCGGCAAGCGCAGCGGCGCGCGCAGCGC
>JBOHTX010000055.1:0-10286 GCA_050733855.1 Vulcanimicrobiaceae bacterium | reverse complement strand
AACCATGCCCGCCGGGGACCCGCGGCGACCTGCGCGGCGTGCGGATCGGCCTCGTGCGCTAGTTCGATCTCGCAGCCCTCGAAGCGCCCGTCCGCGAGGTCTACCGCCGAGCCTACGACGATCTTGCCGCTCTCGGCGCCGAACTCGTCGAACTCTCCCTGCCGAGCGTCGATTACGGGGTTGCGACCTATTATCTGATCGCACCCGCCGAGTGCTCGTCGAATCTGGCGCGCTTCGATGGGATCCGCTACGGCCTGCGCGTTGCGGGCGCCGACGTGGGCGAAACCTACGATTGCACCCGCGCGGCCGGTTTCGGCGACGAGGTCAAACGCCGCATCCTGATCGGGACGCACGCGCTCTCGAGCGGCTACTACGACGCGTACTACGTGCGCGCGCAAAAGGCCCGCAACCTGGCGGCGCGCGATTTCGCGCGCGCCTTCGAACACTGCGATGCGATCGCGTGCCCCGCCGCCGCCGGCCCGGCCTTTCGCTTTTGCGCCAAATCCGATCCGCTCAGCATGTACCTGATGGATTACTATACGATCCCGATGTCGCTGGCCGGCCTACCTTCGCTTTCGGTGCCCTGCGGGTACGCCGTTCCGGACGACGGGAACGAGCCGCTGCCGCTCGGGCTCGAACTCTCGGCGCCGCTCTGGGGCGAGCGCTCCTTGCTCGAGATCGCCGCGCTCTACGAAGCCGCGACCGCGCACGCGCGGACCCGCCGGCCGGCACTCGGAGCGCCGGCATGAGCGTCGCGGCGGCGGACGAGTTGCGCGTCGGCGAGCGTGCCTACGAAGCGGTGATCGGGATCGAGTGCCACGTCGAACTGCGGACCGCGACCAAGATGTTCTGCGGCTGCCGCAACCGCTTCGGCGCCGAACCGAACACGCAGATTTGCCCGACGTGCCTCGGTTTGCCGGGCGCATTGCCGGTCCCGAACCGGCGCGCGATCGAGCTGATCGTGCTCGCCGGACGCGCTTTCGGCTGCGAGATTCCGGCCTTCTCGAAGTTCGACCGCAAAAACTATTTCTATCCCGATATGCCCAAGGACTATCAGATTTCGCAGTACGATCTGCCGCTCGCGCAAGGCGGCGCCGTGCACTATTTCCTTCCCGACGGCGCCGAGCGGTGCGTGCGCCTGACGCGCATCCACCTCGAAGAAGATACCGGCAAGTCGCTGCACGCGGGTTCGGGCGACGGCCGGATCGCCGGCAGCTCGCACTCGCTGCTCGATTTCAACCGGGCGGGCGTGCCGCTGATGGAGTGCGTTTCCGAACCCGATCTGCGTTCGGCGCTCGAAGCGGTCGCCTACCTCGAGGCGCTCAAGCGGACGTTCGTGGCGCTTGACGTGAGCGACGTGAAGATGGAGGAAGGCTCGCTGCGCTGCGACGTCAACCTCTCGCTCCGCCCGCGCGGCGCGGAGGGTTTGGGGACCAAGGTCGAGATCAAGAACCTCAATTCGTTCGCCTCGGTCCGGCGCGCGATCGAGCACGAGATCGCACGCCAGCAGGCCGAGCTCGCCCGCGGCGGCGAGATCGTGCAAGAAACGCGCGGCTGGGACGAATCCGCGGGGACGAGCCATGCGATGCGCGGCAAAGAGGCTGCCCACGACTACCGCTACTTTCCCGATCCCGATCTGCCGCCGCTCGCGCTCGACGCCGCGCAGCTCGCGAGGCTCGCGCCCGACCCCGCGCGGCTACCCCATGCGCGGATCGCGCGCTACCTCGGCGCGTGGGGGCTCTCGCCCGCGCACGCGCACCAGATCGCCGACACGCCCGGGCTCGGCGACTATCTCGAAGCGGCAATCGCGCAATCGGGAGCGCCGCAGGCGACCGCCAATCTTGCGCTCGGGGAACTTGCCCGGCTCGCGAACGAAAGCGGCACGCCGGTCGCCGGCTCGCGCGTCACCCCCGAAGCGCTCGCCGAACTCGTCGCGCTGCTCGAAGCCGGCACGATCACCTCCAAGATCGGCAAGGACCTGATCGCGCGCCTGTGGCGCGAGGGTGGTTCGCCGCGCGCGCTCGTCGCCGCCGAGGGCCTCGCGCAGATCGACGATCCGGCCGCGATCGACGCCCTGGTCGAACGAGTCCTCGCTGCGAATCCGGCCGTCGCTGCCGACTTTCGCGCGGGCAAAACGAAAGTGCTCGGGTTTCTGGTCGGCGCCGCGATGAAGGAAAGCCGCGGCAAAGCGAACCCAGCGCTCGTCGAAGCGCGGCTGCGCGAGCTCCTCGCAAGAGGATGACCCGACGATCTGTCGCGGCCGCGACGGCCTGAACGGCTCGTCGGCGCAGCGTGAAATTGCCACGCTTTGTGTTCGCTATCCCGATTGCGCTTGCGCTGTCTTTCTACGTGCACTTGCCACCGGTAAGTCTGGGCTATTCCTATCCCGCCGCCCCGCTTGGAACGCCGAGCACGTATGCCCCGACGTGCAGCGGGTCCGTCGGAAGTTTCGGCGACTACACCATCAATGGAGAAGTTTTCGTTCCCGATGACGAACAGCAAATCTACCTCACCGGAACCATTATCTTCGTCCATACCGTGCTTTTGCTTACGAAGAATCGCGCGGGCGACGCGCTGATCGTTGGCGAGGTGGTCGGGGATCAGAACGGCTTGATGAAGTCGGCAGCCACGGCCGGCGACAGTTGGACCTACACCGATATCGCCGGGAAGAGTGCGACGGCGACCGTCGCGTTCGATCACCAGGCAAGAAGCTATACGTATCCGAACGGCGACCCGGTAGCGTCGTACCCGGATGTCGCGGAAGTGAACTACGGTACCGATCTCACGATCGACTGGGCCGCGGGCTATGGCCCCGTCTTCTTGAACGAACGGAGCGCGGTTGCAGCCGAGCCGCTGTCGTATACGGCCTACGGTTACCAGGTAGTGCCCGGCTCGAAGTAGACACCTCTCCGCCTTCGCAATCGACGCGACGGCATCGCGGGAGCGACGGCCGATTGCGCAGACGCGGCGGGCAAGCAGGTCCGAACGTCCTGCGGCATCCTCGGTGAGGGTCGCGGCGCGCGAATTTGGCAGGGGCCTCGCCGTGGCGGCGGAGATGCACGCGCAGATGACGGCCCTTGATCCAGCGCGCCTCCGAAAGACAGCGGTTCGGCACGGGAATCTCGGCGCGGGGCCGAAGGACCGGGCTCGATGGAGACCGCGACGGCCGCCCCGTCCGTTGCCGAGCAGACCGCGCCGGCGGCCGTCGAGCCGCTGGCCGATGCGCGCAGCCTTACGGCGCTCGAGTTTCCGCAGATTCTGGCGCTGCTTGCACGCGAGACGACGACCGAACGCGGGCACGCGCAGGCGCTCGCGCTCGTTCCCGCGCGGGGGCTTGCAGGCGCGCGCGAGGAGCAGGCGGCGACCTCCGAGATGCGGGCGCTCGCGCGCGGCGGAGGTCTCGGGTTTCCGACGGTCGCGGACCTTTCGGGGCCGGTCGAACGCGCCGGGCGCGGGGGAACACTCGCCGGCGAAGAATTGCGCGCGCTCGGGATCGCGCTCTCGTCGCTCGACGCAGCGGTCCGCCGCATCCGCGGTTCCGGTGCTCCGGTCTTGCGTGCGCGCTGCGCGCGCGCCGTCACCCTCCTTGAAATCTTGGCCGCGATCGAGCGTGCGATCGGAGAGCGCGGCGAGCTGCTCGACCGCGCCTCGCCGATGCTCGGCCGCCTGCGCCGCAGCGTCGCGACGGCGCACGAAGAAGCGCGCGAGCGCTGCGCGGCGATCGTGCGCTCGCCGCGCTACGCGCGCGCGATCGGCGAGCCGATCGTCACCCTCCGCGACGGGCGCTTCGTCGTGCCGGTCAAGGCCGAGTTCTCGGGGATGCTCCCGGGCGTCGTGCACGATACCTCGGCGAGCGGGCACACGCTGTTCGTCGAGCCGCTCGACGCGCTCGAAGCCAACAACCGCCTGCGCACGCTGCGCATCGACGAAGCGCGCGAAGCCGAACGCCGCTTGGCCGAACTCTCGGCGCAGGTCGGTGCGCGCGCGGCCGGCGTGCGCGAAAATCTCGCGCTGCTCGCCGAGCTCGATCTGGTGCTGGCGCGCGCGCGGCTGGCGGAGAAGATGGCGGCCGTTTCCCCGCGCCTGGTCGACGATGCGCGCCTCGAGGTGCGCAGCGGGCGCCATCCGCTGCTCGCCGGCGCGGCCGTTGCGCAAACGCTGACGCTCGACGAAACCAATCGCGTGCTCGTGGTCAGCGGCCCCAATAGGGGCGGCAAGACGGTCACGCTCAAGATGGCCGGACTCTTCGTGGCGATGGCAGCCTGTGGGCTGGCGCTCCCGGCCGAAGAGGGAACGGCGATCGGCGCTTTCGAGCGCCTGGCCTGCGATCTCGGCGACGAGCAGTCGATCGCCGAATCCAGCTCGACCTTCTCGGCGCACTTGGTACGGCTGCGCGAGATCCTGGCCGGCGCCGGCGGTCGCTCGTTCGTGCTGATCGACGAGATCGCGCGCGGCACCGAAGCCGGCGCCGGGACCGCACTTGCGATCGCCGTCCTCGAAGACCTGGTCGCACGCGGCGCGCGCGCGATCGTGACCACCCACGCGACCGAACTGAAGCTGTTCGCGCACGAGAGCGCGGGGGTCCGCAACGCAAGCGTGCGTTTCGATCCCCAGACGTACGCGCCGACCTACGAGTTCGAACTCGGTGCGCCGGGTCAATCGCTCGCCTTCGCGCTCGCGCGTTCGCTCGGGCTCGACCCAGCGCTCGTCGACCGCGCGGAATCGCTGCAGAGCGAGGCGGCTCGCACCTACGATCGGGCGATCGGCGAACTCTCGGAATTGCGCAGCGAGAGTGCCCGCGAACGCGAGCAGCTGCGGGCCGAACGGGCCGCGCTCGCCGCGCGCGAAGCCGAGGCGCGCGCACAGGGCGAAGCGCTCGCACGCGAGCGCAAGCGGCTGGCCGGCGAGGCCGAGACGCGGCTCTCGCGCGCGCTGCGCGAGTTCGCGCAAGAACTCGAGCGGCGCGGCCGGACGTCGACGCGCGCCCGGATCAGCGCCGGGGAAGCGTCGCTCTACGAGCGCACGCTCGCAGGCTTGCGCGACGAACTCGGCGTCGCCGATGCCCCGGAGGCGCAACGCGAGCGGCCGGCGCAGTTCGCGGTCGGAACGCGCGTCTTCGTTCCGTCGCTCGAACGGGAGGGCGAAATCACGGACGACCTGGGCGAAACGCTGCAAGTCGCGATCGGTCCGATGAAAACGGTCGTTCCGAAAGCGGCCGTCCGCGCCGCCGGGACCAGGCCGCTGCCACAGCTCGCGCCGCGCGCGGCACCGGCACCGGCGCTCGCTGCGGCGCGCGATGCGCGGCTCGAACTCGACGTGCGCGGCAAGCGCTTCGTCGAAGCGCAACCGCTGGTCGAACGCTGGCTCGAGGAGGCGGCGCTGGCCGGGCTCTCCCCGTTGCGGCTCATCCACGGCAAGGGTACGGGTCTGCTCGGCCGCGGCTTACAGGAGTTCTTGCGCACCCAAGCGCGCGTCCGCGAGGTGCGTTTCGCGCCGCTCGAGCAGGGCGGCAGCGGTGCGACCTTGATCGACCTGGCGCCGTAGCACCGCGGCCGAACAGGCAATCGCGGCGGCGCTCGGGAACGCGGTGCGCCGATGTTGGAGCTTCTGCTCGCCGGGTGCGATCACGTCGAGACGCCGGCGGAACTCGATGCGCGCTTGCGCTTGGGCCATCCGCTCACCGTCAAGTTCGGGGTCGATCCGACCGGTTCGCGGCTGCACCTCGGGCACGCGATCGCCTTGCACAAGCTGCAACAGTTCGTCGAACTCGGGCACCGCGTCAGCCTGCTGATCGGCGATTTCACGGCGAAGATCGGCGACCCCACCGGACGCTCCGCGACCCGGCCTCCGCTCGACGACGCGCAGATCGCCGAGAATATGCGCACCTACCGCGAGCAGGCGGGCAAAGTGCTCGACCTCGAACGGGTCGAGATCGCCTACAATTCGCAGTGGCTCGCGCCCCTACGGTTTGCCGACCTGATCGCCCTTTTCTCGAAGATTACGGTTGCGCAGCTGCTCGCGCGCAACGATTTCGCCCAGCGCTACGCAAGCGGGACGCCGATCGCGCTGCACGAGCTGGTCTATCCGGTCGCGGTTGCCTACGATTCAGTGGCGATGAGGGCCGACGTCGAACTCGGAGGTTCGGATCAACTCTTCAACCTGCTGCTGGGGCGCGAATACCAAGCAGGCGCCGGCCAGCCCAAACAGATTTGCATGACGCTGCCGATCCTCGAAGGGACCGACGGCGTCGCACGGATGGGTAAATCGCGCGGGAACGACGTCGGCCTGTCCGATCCGCCCGAGGAACAATTCGGAAAGTTGATGCGCATCCCCGACGAGATGATCGTGCGCTACGCGGAACTCGCCGCCTTCCAAGCGCCGACGACGCTTGCGCGTCTGCGAGCGGAGCTGGCCGCCGGCTCGCTCCACCCGATGGACGCCAAAAAGGCCGTCGCCGCCGAAATCGTTGGGCGCTACTGGGGAGCCGAGGCGGCCCGCAGCGCGCGCGAACGCTTCGAAGCGACGGTGCAGCGCGGCGAAGCGCCGGGCGAGATGGCATCGGTCGCGGCCGCCGATTGGAAATCGCTCGCGGAGGTCTTGGTCGCGACCGGCCTCGCTGCCAGCAAGCGCGAAGGCGAACGGCTGATCGCCGGCGGCGGCGTGCGGATCGACGGCGAAGCGGTCGTGGACCCGCGCGCCCGCTGGCAGGGGAGGCCCCCGGTCGTCCTTTCGGTCGGCGCGCGCCGCTTTGTACGGATCGTTGCAGCCGCCGGCGAAGGAGCGACCCCATGACGGTTCACGCCTCGCGCCCCTCTCCGCCGCCGCGCACCTACGGCACCCGCGGCGCGTTCGCGGGCCCAAGTTTCACCTGTCGGCGCTGCGGTCGCGTCCATCCGGTTCCGTCAGTCGCCAGGCGTGTGGTTCGCTGCGAATGCGGGTGGCGCTATCGCGACGTCGACGGGCGGATGGTCGAGGAATTCGCTCCGGCGCTCGACTAGCGGCTCGCTTCGAGCCGTTCGACGAGACCGAGCACTTCGTCGCGGCGCAGCTCGTACCGTTCGCTGCAGTACTCGCAGGTCGCCTCGGTCAATGGCTGATCGGCGGCGATCTTGCGCAGCTCGTCGCGCCCCAGTCCGAGCAGTGCGTGCTCGACGCGCTCGCGCGAGCACGTGCAGCGGAAACGGACCGCGAACTCTCGGTTCACCCGAAGGTTCCGTTCCCCGCTCAGTTCGCCGAGCAGCTCCTCGACGCTCGCGCCGTTCGCGATCTGGCTCGTGATCGGTCGCATCGCGCGGGCGCGTTCTTCGAGGAGCGCGATCGTGCGCGCCTCGGCGCTCGGCAAGACCTGGGCGACGATGCCGCCGGCGGCGACGATGCCGCGCGGGCTCGCGAGCACCCCGAGCGCGACCACGCTCGGGATCTGTTCCGAGTGCAGGAGGTAGGTCGCGAGGTCTTCGCCGATCTCGCCGCTCTGCAACGGGACGATCCCGCTATACGGGCGGCCGATCTCGAAGGAGCGCGTCACTTGCAGAACGCCGCGCCCGACCGCAGCGCCGACGTCGAATTTTCCGGCTTCGCTCAGCGGCAGATCGCTCTGCGGGCGCTGCGCGTAGGCGCGCGCGCCGATGGTGGATGGTCCCGCGGGCTGCGCGTCGGCGACCAGCCGCCCGAGTGGCCCATCGCCGGTGATCTGAATGCTGAGCCGTTCGTGTCCCTTGAGGCCGGTGGCGAGCAGCGTTGCTCCGGTGACGAGCCGGCCGAGCGCGGCGCTCGCCGTCGGCGACAGGCGATGGCGTGCCTGGATTTCGCGCACGAGCGCGGTCGTGATCCCCGCGGCGATCGAGAAACTTCCGTCGGCGGCGGTGGCGGCGAGGATCCGATCGGACACGGAACGGGCTTTCGAGGGCGCGCGCAACACTTCCCCGAACGGCCGCTCGAACGTGAACGTCCTCGTCTTGCACGGACCGAACCTCGATCTGCTCGGGCTCCGCGAACCGGCGATCTACGGGAACCTGACGCTCGCCGAGATCGACGCCCTGATCGCGCGCGAGGGAGAAGCGCTTGGGGTCGCGGTCCGTTGCGAGCAGCACGCCGGCGAGGGGGCGCTCGTGCGCGCGCTCGGGGCGGCGCGCACGTGGGCGGCCGGGATCGTCCTCAATCCGGCCGCCTACGGACACTATTCGTACGCCCTGCGCGATGCGGTCGCGGCCTGCGGGCTACCGGTCGTGGAGGTTCATCTCAGCAACGTCTACGCCCGCGAACCCTTCCGAGCAACCAGCGTGATCGCCCCTGTCTGCGCCGGGACCATCGCCGGGTTCGGGGCAAATTCCTACCTCTTGGCCCTGCGCGCGCTCTGCGCACTAGGTCGCAAACCCTCGTAACGGCGGGCGTTTTCCCGCCCGGCAAGGGCAGGAGCAAGGATACCCCGTGCCAATATGCAGGCGAATACGGCAAGCGCGCCCCGCTCAGCGTCCGTATACCTGCGCGCACTTTTTCAACGTTCGGGAGATAACGACGTGACGAAAGCCGACCTGATCGAATCGCTCGCCGACGAGGCGGAGCTCTCGAAGCGGCAAGTTGGAGAGCTGGTCGATCTCGTGTTCGACGAGATCCGCAATGCGCTGGCCAAGGGTGAGAAGGTGCAACTGATCCCCTTCGGCAGCTTCGAGGTGCGCGAGCGCAAGCGGCGCGAGGGTCGGAATCCCAAGACCGGCGAGAAGCTGATGATCCCGGCCCGCAAGGTCCCGGCCTTCACCGCCGGCAAGGGCCTGCGCGACGCGGTCGCGGGAGCGCGCAAGCGCGGCGCCAAGAAAAAATAGCCGACGGGAAGCGCGCCGGCCGGCGCGAAGTGCTCGCTCCTGCGGGCAGTGGCGCAGCTTGGTAGCGCACCAGTCTGGGGGACTGGGGGTCGCAGGTTCAAATCCTGTCTGCCCGACCAGTTTGCCTCGCCCTCCGCGTCCGAGGCCGCCGTCTTCTCGCCGTGTCGCGTTTTCACCCGAGCGCGGAAGCGTTCTCGCCGGCGCGTGCAACTCGGTCGATGTGCCGGACGATTTTCGATCGCATGCAAAACGTCAAAGAACTGGAGCGCCGTCCGGCGCCGGGTGGCCGCCCGCAGCCCCTGACGTTCCTCGGACGGTCCCTCTGGGTCGGCTCGTGGGACACCTGCCGGGTGTATGCGATCGACCCGCAGACGTGGGAAGTTACCGCTGAAGTAGCCGCACCGGGAAAGCCCTACGGGCTGGCGGCAATCGGCGACGAAATGCGTGTCGTTGTTTCGATCGGCGACGAGGACGATCGCTACTTGTACCGCTTCGTTCCCGGCCGCGGGTTCGATCCCGACAGCAAGACTCCGTGCCCCGATCTCACCGGGTCGCATCTCGCCTCCGACGGCACCACCTTGTATCTCGGCCAAATGGGGTTTCGGCGCATCGTCGCGCTCGACGATCACCTTTCCATCGTGCGAGAGATTGCGTTGCCGACGCGCTGCGTCGGCATGGGCTTCGGTCCCGGCGCGTTCTACGTCATTTCCGCCGACGAGGAGTTCGAGAATCTCCGGCTCGCGACCCTTGACCTCGGGGTCGGTCATCCCGACATCGCGCCGCGAGCCGCGATCCCGTTCGACGCGCGGAGCCTAGCCTTCTCCGGATCGAGCTGGTGGACGAGCCACCGCGAAGCCGGCGAGATCGTCTCCTTTACGGCCCAATAGAAAGTGGGAGACCTATGAGCGCAAGCCACCTACGCTACAGAGTTCTCTGCGGTTTCGCGGCTGTGGCCTTGGCCTGCGGTTTTCCGAAAGGTACTCTAGCGTGCGATTCGTTTGGCCCTAACGAGGGGGCTGTCGATAAGGTTCAATCGAGTTGGGGTCCAGCGGAGGACCTGATAGCCAAACACGATTATAGCCGCGCTTTGGCCGAGTTGGAGGCGACGGAGCGCTACTTGCCGCTGATCCACGACGCGTTCATCCGTAAATGTGTAGCACAAGGGGCGAACCTTCGCCTTGTGTCGGCCAGAGCCGGGGCTGCGTACGAATTACGCCATCCAAAAGACGTGACGGGGGCCACTTCGGCGGCTCATCGGGCTTGGGTTACGTTCCCAATGAGTCATAATTGCCCGTGAACTGCCCGAGGCGGCGCAGCACGGCCGTGAGCGCAACGCCTTCGACGCCGGAAAGCCCTGCCAATCTTCCGCCGACGATATTCGGCGCCCTCGCGGCGGGTGGTCTCGCGCGCAACACGAAGCGGCGCAGACCGCGCGGCGCCTGAGTTGCGCAAAGCACGCACGATGTG
>JBOHTX010000054.1:0-10299 GCA_050733855.1 Vulcanimicrobiaceae bacterium | reverse complement strand
CCCCCGGGCCGCCACTCGGCGGCCCCTTTGGTCCCAACGCTGCCGGAGGCGGGACTGCGCGAAGCAACGGGGCGGCGTGGCCCCCGTTCCCACCCGGGCCGCCGCTCGGCGGCCTCTTCGGCACCAACGCTGCTTCGCTCATGGTGTCATGTGTGCGCGCGCGGCGTGGGCGCCGGCGCCGAAGCCGTGGGCAAATCCGAGATGATAGCCGATCGCGACGGAAACGGCGATCACGATCGCGAGCGCGAGGACGAAGCCGAGATAGAAGCGGGCGGTGGCGTTCACGAGTACTCGAATTCGCGGCCGGCGATGCGGACGGTGTCGCCGTCGTGTGCGCCGAGTTCACGCAGGCGTTTCTCGACGCCGAGCTTCGCCAGGATCGATTCGAAGCGCGCGAGCCCTTCGTCGCTTTCGAAATCGGTCATGGCGGCCAGCCGTTCGATGCGCTCGCCACGAATTTCGAACGCGCCGTCGCGCGCGATCTCGATCGCGAACGGTTCGTGCGGCGCGAGCACGATGCGCGGGTTCGGCACGGCGCGCACGGGTTCGGGGGCTGCGGCGATCGCGCCGTAGAGCGCGGCGACGAGATCGCGCACGCCCTCGCCGGTCGCGGCGGAGATGCCGCGCAGTTCGGGAATCTGCGGGCGCAGTTCCGCGAGCCGGTCGCGCGCTTCGGGAAGATCGAGTTTCGTGAGCACCGGGATGCGCGGGCGCTCGGCGAGTTCGGCGTTCCAGGCGCGCAACTCGGCTTCGATCACGGCCTTGCCGGCGAGGATCTCCCCCGCGGGCTGCGCCCCGTCCATCAGGTGTGCGAGGACCCGCGTCCGCTCGACGTGCCGCAGGAAGCGGTCGCCGAGCCCGGCGCCCGCGTGCGCCCCTTCGATCAGCCCCGGCAGGTCGACCAGCGTGAACGAAGCCTCGGCGTCGAGCCGCACGATCCCGAGCTGCGGTTCGAGCGTCGTGAACGGGTAGTCGGCGACCTTCGGGCGGGCCGCGCTGACTGCCGCGAGCAGGGTCGACTTGCCCGCGTTCGGGAGCCCGATCAGGCCCGCATCGGCGAGCAGCCGGAGTTCGAGCGCGAGCGAGGCCTTCTCGGCCGGCTCCCCGCGTTCGGCGAAGCGCGGTGCCTGGCGGACGCTGGTCGCGAAGTGTGGGTTGCCGAGGCCCCCGCGGCCGCCGCGGGCGACCCGGAACCGTTCGCCTGCGCTCGCGAGGTCGGCCAACAGCTCGCGTGCGCCGTCGGCCCCGAGCCGGAAGACGAGCGTCCCGACCGGGACCCGGACGACCAGGTCCGCGCCGCTCTTACCGGCCTTCTTCGAGGTCGAGCCCGGCCGCCCGGCGCTCGCCGCGAAGCGGCGCTTGAAGTGAAAGTCGACGAGCGTCGAGAGCGCGGGGTCGGCTTCGAGGTAGACGTCGCCGCCGCGGCCGCCGTCGCCGCCGGCCGGGCCGCCCTTGGGCACGTACTTCTCGCGGCGCCAGGCGACGATTCCGTCGCCGCCCGTGCCTGCCTCGACCTCGATCGTCGCCTCGTCGATGAAGCGCACGGCGAGGTCAGTCGCTCACGCCGGACGAGCGGTGGTCAGGCCTCCGCAACGACGCTGACGATCGTGCGATTCCGGCGCTCCGAGAACCCGACGCGCCCGGGGATCAGGGCAAACAGCGTGTGGTCCTTCCCGATCCCGACGCCCGCACCGGGATTGTACGGGGTCCCGCGCTGGCGCACGAGGATGTTTCCGGCCTCGACCCGCTCGCCGCCGAAGCGCTTGACGCCCAGGCGCTGGGCATTCGAATCGCGTCCGTTGCGGCTGGAACCGCCGCCCTTTTTCGAGGCGAAAAGCTGAAGGTCGAAGAGCAACATAACGCCCGCGAGTATAGCAGGCGCCTCGCGGCGGCTGCAAGCGCTTCGGACTACGAGGTGCTTTGCCGCGCGAATCGGACGCTGGCGGCCAGCAGGACGACCACTCCCAAGGCCAGCATCGCGGCCACCGGACCAGCGAGGTCGGCGAGGCCGGCGCCGCGCAAGATGATGCCGCGGAGGATTTCAAAAAAATACGTCAGCGGAATCAGATACCCGATCCACTGCATCAGCGGCGGCATCAGCGCCCGCTCGAAAAAGAATCCCGACAGCAGAATGGACGGTAGCGTCAGCGCGAACACGCCGAGCATGGCTTGAATCTGGGTCTGGGCCGCGCTCGAGACGAGCAAGCCGAGCCCGAGCGCGGCCATGAGGAAACCGAGCGACAAGACGATGAGCAACGCGACGCTGCCCGCGACCGGTACCGAAAATATCCAATGCATCGCGGCCAGCACCAAGAGCATATCCAGGAACCCGATGATCGCGTAGGGCGTCAGTTTGCCGAGCATCAAGCCGAGAGCGCCGATCGGCGTAACCATGATCTGATCGAGCGTCCCGCGCTCCCGCTCTCCGACGATCGAGAGCGACGTCAAGAACATGGTGATCAGTTGCATGATGACGCCGATGAGCCCGGGCACGAAGAAATTTGCGCTGCGCAAGCCGGGATTGAAAAGCACGCGTGGCCGCACGTCGACCGAGGTAATCGTGCCATGCCCGAAGAGCGCCCCGCCGATCGCCGTGGCCGCGCCGTAGGCCGGCTGCGCGACCGACGCATCCGAGCCGTCGATCAGGGCCTGAACGTGCGTCGCTCGCCCGGCGCGAACATCGGCCGTGAACTGCGGCGGAATGTCGAAGGCGGCCTGCACCTTCCCGGCGACGATCGCGCGCATGAGCGCCGCGCGCGACCCAACCACTTCGTCGACGCTGAAGGTATCCGAGGCAGCGAGCGCATCGACGAAGGTAATCGAGGATGCGCCGTGGTCCTCGTCCAGGATCGCCGTCGCAATGTGTTCGACCTTCGTGTTGATCGCGTAGCCGAAGAGCGCCACTTGCACGACGGGGAGCGCGACGGCCAGAACCAGCGTGGCGCGATCCCGGATGACATGACGAAGCTCCTTGTAGACCACGGCACCGTAGCCGCGTACATCGAATGCATTGCGCTTCACGCGCCGTGCTTCTCCCGCGTGAGCGCTACGAACACGTCTTCGAGGCTCGGCTCGATGCGTTCCACGGCATCCGCCGGCACGGCCAGGTCGCGCGCGAGCGCCTCCGCCGTAACGTCGTCGTTCACGACGAGGTGCAGTCGATCTCCGAAGATCGTCGCATCGCGCACGTACGATTTCTTACGCGCAAGGGCAAGCAGAGCCGGCATATCGCCCTTCCCGGCGGCGCTGTAGCGGACCGCACCCTCGGGCGTCACGCCGGGCTGCTCTTTGAGTTCTTCGCGGCTGCCGAGCGCGATCAGCTTCCCATCGTAGATATAGCCCACGCGTGCGCAGCGCTCCGCTTCATCCATGTAGTGGGTCGTAACGAACAAGGCGACCCCGCTTTGGCTCAGGCTGAAAAGCAAATCCCAAAGGTCGCGGCGTGCAACCGGATCGATACCCGCCGTGGGTTCGTCGAGAAAGAGCACGCGCGGCTCGTGCAAGAGCGCGGCGGCGAGAGCGAGGCGCTGCTTCCACCCGCCTGAGAGCGTGCCCGCGAGTTGCCGGCGAAAACGGCCGAGATCCGAAAACGCGATCAGTTCTTCGATGCGCCGGGCGCGTCGCTCGCGGCCGAGCGCGTACGCGCGCCCGTAGAATTCCAGGTTCTCTTCGACGGTGAGATCGGAGTAGAGCGAAAACGACTGCGACATGTAGCCGATCGTCCGCCGCACGGCATCGCCGTTGGTACGGATATCGAGCCCACAAATGCCGGCTTCACCGCCGCTCGGTTCGGCCAGGCCGCACAACATCTTGATCGTCGTCGACTTGCCGCTGCCGTTGGGTCCCAGAAACCCGAAGATTTCACCGCTCGAGACTTGGAGCGTAAGATCGGAGACGACCGTATGGTCGCCGTACCTTTTCGTGAGGCCGCGCGTTTCGATCGCGACATTCTTCAAGGAAGAGCCACTTCGACCGTCGTCCCGGGGTGCAACTTTTGCTGCGGGTCGTGCACGCGAACCTTGATGCCGAACGAGAGCACGGCCCGATCGTCCGCGGTTTGAACGCTTTGCGGCGTGAATTGGGCGCGCGCGTCGATCTGCTCGACGACTCCCACGAAGCTTGCGGGCGTCGCATCCGAGCGCACGGAGAGCTTTGCCCCAAGCGCGATCCTGCCGAGTTCGGATTGCGGGACGTAGATGCGCACGTAGGGGTTACCGTTCTCGTCGATCGTGGCAACGGACGCGCCCGGCGCCACGAGATCGCCTGCGTGAAGGTCCATGGCCGTCACCAGCCCATCCGCCGGAGAGCGGACGGTCGTTTCGGCGAGTTGCGCGTGCGCCGCGGCGACGTCGCCGCGTGCCGAGCGAACGGCGGCCTGGGCTGCTCGCACCTGCTCCGGCCGGGGGCCGGCGGCGAGCGAGAGATACTGCTCTTGCGCTGCGCGATAGCCCGACGCCGCAGCCGCGACGTTTTCCGGAAGGGTTACGGCCGTGGTATTCGCGGCCTGCGCCCGTGCCGAACGCACGGCCGCGATGGCGGCGGCGAGCTGAGCAATCGCATGCGCCTCCGCAGCGACGGCCGCATCGCGCTGCTGCGCCGAGACATCGCCGGTCGAAAAGAGGCTTCGTTTGCGAGCGGCATCGATGCGCGCGGCCTTTGCGGCTGCTCTCGCATCGTACTCTTGCGCTAAGGCCTGCCGCAATTGGCTCCGGGCGACGCGCGACGTATACGGAGAGGTCGCCTGCGCGAGCCGCAGTTGCGCAGCATGTTGCGCCGCGAGCGCCTGCGCGCGCGCCAAGTCCTGTGGCCGGGAACCGGCGAGCAAGTCTGCCCGCGTCGCTTCGGCTTGGGCAAGGCGAGCAACGGCGGAAACGAGCGCCGCATGCGGCTGCGCTTCGTCGAATCGGACGAGCGCCGCGCCTTTGCGAACCGACGACCCTTCGGTTACGAGGACCCGGGCGACGCGCCCGCCGACGGTGCTGCCGACGGCAGCGCTCGGCGCCTGCAAGGTCCCGCTATAGACATCGTTCGATCGCTGCGCGCACGCGGAGAGGACGATCGTCGCGAGGAAGACGGCACAAACGATGAAGAGCTTACGCATGCGCTCGCCGGGCGCGCGGCGCCGCATCGCTCGCGATGCTTGCGAGGATTGCGGCCGTTTGCGCACGGACCGCCTGGCGGATGGCGGAAGCTTCCTCGACGCCGATGTCGTCCCACTGGTTCGCTCGCAGCACCGTTGCCCTCGCCAACCGGAACACGAGCGCTTGCCCAAAGATCGCCAAGCTCCTCAAGCGCGCCTCGGCGGCGCTGCAGCGGCCGCCGCCGGCCTCGACCAGAAGCGACGAAAGGCGATCTAGAAGTCGTCCCATCACGGCTTTGTACAGGATATCGAAGGCCTCGGTCGGGTCCATTTGCTCGCGCGCGATGAAGCGCGCCCAGGTAGCGCTTTCGGGGCGGACCATGATCTGGACGAACCGATCGACGAGGGCAAGTATCGCTGCGGACGGAGCTTCGGCTCCGCCGGTTCGGTCGCGAGCCCGCTCCGAGGCGCGAAGCGAGTTCGAAACGTGCTCGCCGATCTGGCCGGCCATGTGGCGCGCCGCCGCGGCGTACAGCCCCTCTTTGCTACCGTAATGATACGTGATCGAGGACATCGTGGTGCCGGCGGCCGCCGCAATGCTCCGCGTGCTCGTACTTTCGATCCCCCCTCGAGAGAATTGCTCCACCGCGGTATCGAGGAGACGCTTCTCGACCGAACGAGGGCGCGAGCGCACGTGAGACGCCATCAGCGGAGTAGTTCGTTCGAACGAACAATCGCCCTCTAGCCTCATTCACCCGCTCGGTAGCGCTAGCGGACTCGCCGTAAATATGGTATTATGGCGATATGGCATCCAGGAAGATGACCTTTGCGCTCCCTGAGGCGCTCGCGATCAGCTTCACCCGGCGGATTCCTGCGCGCGAGCGCTCGCGGTACGTTTCGGAGGCGCTGGCAGAGCGGCTTGCCGAGCGAGAGCGGCAGCTCGTCCGTTCGTGCGAGATCGCGAACGCCGACGACGACGTTCGAGAAATCGAACGCGAGTTCGATGCGCTGCCCGATTCGATCCCCGAACCTTGGAGTCGTCGCGGCTAGCCCGCTGCGAGGCGAGGTTTGGCGAGTGCAACTCGATCCGACCCGCGGCTCGGAAATCAGAAAAACCCGCCCGTGCGTCGTCATCACGACCGACGTGCTGAACGCACGTCGCCGCAGCGTCGTCATCGTTCCGCTCTCCACCTCGCCGCAGGCGGCTCCACCGCTGCTCATCGGGGTGCGTTGCACCGGTACGCCGTCGGTCGCGGTTCTCGATCAGATTCGCGCAGTCGATAAGGACCGCTTGAAAGAAAAACTCGCAGTGCTAACGCAGGCTGAACTCGAACTGATCGAAGGCGGCTTACGCGAAGTACTGGAGTTGTAGAAGGCATCGACCTGCAGGGCAACGCCCAAGCGCATCGGCTGGCGGCGGAACTCGGCGCGCGCTCACCCGGCCCGCTGCCGAGTCGGGGTCAGGGCGGCGCTTCGATTCCGCACTCCCCGTAGAGTTCGTCGAGGTCGAGCGTGAGCCCGACCGATACGAAGGGCAACTCGCCGGTGGTCATCGGGAGCGACGCGATCCAGTCGTCGGCGACGCGACGATACGTCTCGGCCCACCGCCTGCGCGAATCGACCAGGACGTACTCCTCGAGCGTCTGGAGCGCGCGGTATTCGTCGAGTTTCTCTCCGCGATCGAGCGAGGCCGTCGATTCCGAAAGCACCTCGACGATCAGTTTGGGCCGGCGCAACGCGACGGTCCCTTCTGGCGTGGTCGCGGACATCGCAGGTCACCACGACGTCGGCATAACGACTGCCGTTTGCGGTGGCAATCATGACGTCGGACCCGTAGACGCGGCACGGGCCGCCGCGCAGGTGCAGCCGAAGCGCAGTGACGACGGCAGCGGCGAGGGCGGCGTGTTCGATCGTCCCGCCGGCAAAGCCGTAGACGCGTCCGTCGACGAGTTCGTGCCTCGTCTCTTGACGCAGCTCCCAGGCGATGAAGCTCATCAGGCTGAGCGGCTCGCGAGCCTCGGCGGTCATCGCCACGTACTTCGGGGGCTTCGTCGCCTTTCTCTTCGTGCTGTGCAAGCGCGCCCAGTCCGACCGCGCTGCCGCCCGCGGTCGGAGTAGGCTCCGGCAGGCTTTCTCGGGGGCGTGTGGGATAGGCGGGCGCTCGGCGAAGCCGTGGCGGGACGGGAGGCGGGTTGGACAGACGGCGGGTGGCGATCACGGGTTTGGGGGCGGTAACGCCGCTCGGGAATTCGCGCGAGCTCTTTTGGGAGGCGCTGATCGCCGGCAAGAGCGGCGTCGAGCCGGTGCGCGCTTTCGACGCGGCGGCGGCCGGTTTGCGTTCGCAGATCGCGGCCGAAGTCAAGGATTTCGATCCCGACGCGCTGATCGGGAGGCGCGACGCGCGCCGCATGGACCGCTTCGCGCAGTTCTCCTTTGCGGCCGCGCTCGAAGCCCTCGACGACGCAAAGCTGCCGACCGAGCAGAGCGTGCGCGACCGGATCGGGGTCGTGGTCGCCTCGGGGATCGGCGGAATCGTCACGCTGCAGGACACCGTCACCAAGGCCCGCGAGCTTAAGACCGCGAGCCGCATCAGCCCCTTCTTCATCCCGATGCTGATGGGCAACGCCGGGCCCGCGCAGATCTCGATGCGCCACAAATTCCGCGGCCCGATGTTCGCGGTTTCGTCGGCCTGCGCGAGTTCGAACGACGCGATCGCGATCGCCTTCGATTTCATCGCGCGCGGCGAAGCGCTCGCGATGGTCACCGGCGGCTCGGAGGCGACCGTCACCGACGTCGCGATGGGCGGCTTCGACGTGATGCGCGCGCTCTCGACCCGCAACGACCAACCCACCAAGGCCTCGCGCCCGTTCGATCGTGAGCGCGACGGCTTCGTGCTGGCCGAGGGCGGCGCGATTCTGATCCTCGAGGAACTCGAGTTCGCGCGCGGGCGCGGCGTCCACATCTACGCGGAGATGCTGGGCTACGGACAGTCGGCCGATGCCCACCATTTGGTCGAAGTCGATCCGACCGGCGGCGGCGTCGAGCTCGCGCTGCGGCGCTCGTTCGCAAGCGCCGGCATCTCGCCGAACGAGATCGATTACGTCAACGCGCACGCGACCTCGACGCCGATCGGCGATCCGGCCGAATCGAAGGCGCTCGAGCGCGTGATCGGCGCCGGTGGACACCGTTTTGCGGTCAGCTCGACCAAGAGCATGCACGGGCACGCGCTCGGCGCGGCCGGCGCCATCGAGGGCGTCGTGACGGCGCTCGTGGTCGAGCGCGACTTGATGCCGCCCACGATTAACTACGAGTTTCCGGATCCCGACTGCACGCTCGACTACGTCCCCAACATCGCGCGCGAGGGGCAGGTGAACTTCGCCCTTTCGAATTCGTTCGGTTTCGGCGGGCACAACACCGCGCTCGTCTTCGCGAAGCACCGGGACTAGCGCGCATGCCGGGCGAGGCGCGCCGCAGGCGCCTGCGCGCGCTGGTTGCGAGCGCGGGACGCGAGAAGCTCGCGCTGGGAGCGCTTGAGCAAGCCTTCGTGCACGAGAGCGCGGTCCGCGAACGGAAGGCCGAGCGCTCGAACGAGCGCCTCGAGTTTCTCGGCGATGCGATCCTGGGCGCGATCGTTGCGCGCTATCTCTGCGAACGCTATCCCGATGCGAGCGAAGGCGAGCTGGCGCTGCGCAAATCGGCCCTGGTCTCCGATGCGGCGCTGGCGCGGAGCGCCGAAGGCCTGGGCTTCGACGCGCTGCTCGTGCTCGGCGCGGGGCTGGCGGCCTCACCGAGCGCCAAACGCGCGAGCGTCCGAGCGGGGGCCTTCGAGGCCTTCGTGGCTGCACTCGCGCAAGCGGCGGGGCTCGAGCGCGCGACCAAGTTCGTGCGCGAGCAGCACATCGTTCCGAGCGAGGCGCTCGGGCTTGCGCTCGGCGATCCGAAGACGGCCCTGCAAGAGTGGACCCAAGGACGGAAGCTCGGCTTACCGCGCTATCGCAATCGCGGCCACGGCCCCGATCACGAGCGGCGCTTTGCCTCGCAAGTCGAGATCGCGGGCGAACGGTTCGGAAGCGGTGAGGGGCCCTCGAAGAAACTCGCCGAGCGCGCTGCCGCGCAAGCGACCCTGGCCCTGCTCGCCGAGCGCGACGGGCAGCCCGAGGCGCAGCCGGCGGCGCCCCCGCCGGTCTGTGCGCCGCGAAAACGCGCGGCGCGGAAGAGCACGCAGGCCCGGACGGCGAACGAGCACTGCCCGTGAGGCTCCGTGCGCTCCGGCTCTTCGGCTTCAAGACCTTCGCCGAGGTGACGACGCTTGCGTTCGAGCCGGGGATCACGGCCTTCGTCGGCCCCAACGGCTCGGGAAAATCGAACCTGGTCGACGCGATCCGTTGGACGCTCGGCGAGCAGAATGCGCGCACGCTGCGCGCGACCCGCGCCGAAGAGGTGATCTTCGCCGGCAACGAACGGCGCCGCCCGCTCGGCATGGCGGAAGTCGCGCTGACCTTCGATAACGAGGACCGCACCCTCGCGCTCGATGCAAGCGAAGTCGAGATCGTGCGGCGCGCCTACCGCGTGGGCGAAAGCGAGTTCTTCATCAACCGCAAGCCGGTGCGCTTGCGCGATGTCGCCGAGCTGTTCATGGGGACGGGTTTGGGGCCGGGCTCGTACGCGATCGTCTCGCAGGGCCAAATCGATGCGATCCTCTCGGCCAAGCCGCACGAGCGGCGCGCGCTCTTCGAAGAGACCGCCGGCACCTCGAAGTTTATCGCGCGCAAGAACGAATCGCTGCGGCACCTGGAACGGACCGAAGCGAACGCCGTGCGGCTCTCCGACGTGCTTTCTGAGGTGCGCGCGCGGATCCCCGAACTCGAGACGCAGGTCCGCCGCGCACGGCGTTTCCGCAAGCTCTCGGCACGCGTCCGCGACCTCGAAATTCTCGCCTATCTGCGTGCCAGCGCGGCCCGGCGAGCCGAGCGCGAGCGCTTGCGCGTGGAGCTGACGCGCTACGACGAAGAGCGGGCGGCGGCGAGCGCCCATGCGGCGCGTCTGGAAGCGGCGCTCGGCGAAGCGCGCGCGGCTGCGCTCGGGCGCGAACGGGAACTGGAAGCAGCCCGGAATGCGTCGACGGCCGCACGCGGCGTGCTGGCCGAGGCGGAGCGCGTCCTTGCCGCCCTGAGCGCGCGCGAAGAGGTGCTGGCGGCGCAGGCCGCAGCCGCCGGGCG
>JBOHTX010000053.1:0-10313 GCA_050733855.1 Vulcanimicrobiaceae bacterium | reverse complement strand
GGTCTGTGACGGCGACTTCGCGCGGGGCGGACCGCTCGGCCGAGCTTGCGCGCCGGACCGCGACCGGCCTCGCGCTCGCGGTCGTGGTGCTCGGTTCGGTCGTCAACGTGTTCGCGTTCGCGCTCGTCGTGCTGCTGGTCGCGCTCGGCTCCCTGTGGGAACTGGCCCAGCTCGCGGGCCGCAAAGGGACGGCGCTCGCCTTCCCGCTCGCCGCGTTGGTGGTCACGGTCTACGTCGTGCTGGCCGCGCTTGGGCTTCAGCATCAGTACGAGAAGTCGCTGCTCGCGCTCACGATCATTGCGTCGCTGGCCGGCTCGCTCGGCGGTCCGCGTCAAGGCTACTTCGCGCGCAGTGCGATGACCGTCTTCTCGATCCTCTACATCGGCTGGCTCTCGACCTACTTCCTCGCGCTGCGCAACCTCCCGCACCTGGGCGCGGCCTTTGCGGCGGCGGCGGTCGTCGCGATTGCGATGACCGATATCTTCGCGATGCTCGTGGGGGTCGCGATCGGTCGCACGCCGCTCTCGCCGATCTCGCCGAAGAAGACCTGGGAAGGCGCGATCGGGGGCCTGGTTGCGACCACCCTGGTCGGCGGCTCGCTCGCGTTCCTGCCGCTCGGCATCCCTTGGTGGCAAGGTCTCTTCATCGGCGCGGTGACGAGCGTTGCGGCCCAGATTGGCGATCTCGTCGAATCGGCGCTCAAGCGCGACGCGCACGTGAAGGACGCCGGCCGCTTCCTCGGCGAGCAGGGCGGGATCCTCGACCGCTTCGATTCCTACACCTTCGGCGGGATCGCGTTCTACGCGGCCCTCTTCGTGACCGGGCACATCCCGCCGATCCATCCGTGAACGCCGAGCGCCGGCGCGTCGCGATCCTGGGCTCGACCGGCTCGATCGGAACGCAGGCGCTCGACGTGATCGCGCGCCACCCCGAGCGCTTCGAAGTCGTCGCGCTCGCGGCCGGCAGACGGGTCGCCGAACTCGCCGCGCAAGCGCGCCGCAGCGGCGCGCGCGTGGTCGCCTGCGCGCGCGAAGCGGATCTTCCCGAATTGCAGGCGGCACTCGGCGACGGCGTTCGCTTGGCCGCCGGACGCGCGGGATTGCTCGCCGTTGCGACCGAGAGCGAGGCCCAGATCGTGGTGGCCGCGACCGACGGGGCGGTCGCCTTCGACGCCGTCTTCGCGGCGGTCGAACGCGGGCTGCGGATCGCGGTTGCCAACAAAGAGTTGATCGTCGCCGCGGGCGAGCTGCTGATGGCAGCGGCGGCGCAGCGGGGCGCCCAGATCGTTCCGGTCGATTCCGAGCACAGTGCGCTCTTCCAAGCGCTCGTCGGCGAACCGCGCGAGCGGATCGCGAGTTTGATCCTGACCGCCTCGGGCGGCCCGTTTTGGGAATGGGAACCCGAGCGGATCGCAAGCGCGACCCTGGCCGATGCGCTGCGCCATCCAACCTGGCGGATGGGAACCAAGAACACCGTCGATTCCGCCTCGCTGATGAACAAAGGCCTCGAGGTGATCGAAGCGAGCCGGCTGTTCGGCGTCGGCCCCGAGCGGATCGAAGTGCTGGTGCATCGGACCTCGGTCGCCCACGGCTTCGTCGTCTTCTCCGACGGCAACGTCAAGGGGCAGCTCGCCTCGCCCGATATGCGGCTACCGATCGGCTACGCGCTCGCCTACCCCGACCGCCTGCCCGGCGAGCCGCCAAACGATCCGCTGGCAGCCCTCGGCGCGGCCCCGAGCGCCGCGCGAGCCGAGCTCGTCTTCGAGCGGCCGGACTTCGCGCGCTTCCCGTGTCTGGGGCTCGCCTACGAAGCGCTGCGCCGGGGCGGGACCGCGCCCGCAGCGCTGAGCGCCGCAAACGAAGTGGCGGTGGCAGCGTTCGTAGGAGGGCGGATTCGCTTCGGGGCGATCGCCGAGGTCGTGGCCGCGACCCTGGCCCGGAGCCCGGACGAACCGCCGACCCTGGCCGCGATTCGTGCGGCCGACCGCCGCGCGCGGGAGCTGGCCGAACGCGCCATCGAGGCCCACCTCTTCGCGGGAGCGAAATGAACCGAAAATCGCGATGATGCTGCTTGCCGCCCAACCACTAGCCTTCGCGTTGCCCAGCCTGGCCGGCCTTGGGAACATCGTCGTGTTCCTCGCGATGCTTTCGCTCTTGATCGTGCTGCACGAGGCGGGACACTTCATCCTGGCACGGCGCAACGGCGTGCGGGTCAACGACTTCGCGCTCGGCTTCGGGCCGACGCTCGTGAAGTGGACCTCGCCGCGCAGCGGGACGAACTACCGGATCAATCTCTTTCCGGTCGGCGGCTACTGCGCGATGCAGGGTGAGGATGCGCGCGAATCGGCTGCCGCGCAGCAGCGCAGCTATCGCGCGAGCGGGGCCGGCGCGGGCGACAACTTTCAAGCCAAGAGCCCGTGGCAGCGCCTGGCGATCCTGTTCGCAGGACCGGGCGCGAATTTTCTGCTTGCCGTCGCCCTGTTCTACATCGGCGCGGTCGCCTTCGGGGTCGCCTCGTCGGCCCTCTCGACCGAAGTCGGCCCGGTGCTGGAAGGCTCACCCGCGATGCGTGCCGGTCTGCAGCCGGGCGATCGGATCCTGACGATCGACGGCGTGCCGCAACGCGACGGCAAGCAGATGGTCACGACGATCGAAGGCTCGATCGGCAAGCGGCTTTCGATCGGGTTGCTGCGCGGCGGCACCGTGCACACGATCTCGGTCGTGCCGCGCGCCGAGCGAGCGGACGGCAAGCTGGTCGGGCGTATCGGGTTCGCGGTGGTCGGCGCGTATCGGCGCGTCGATCCCATCCGTGCGATTCCGCTCGCGTTCGGCGAACTGTGGACTGGGGTCAGCGAGCAGGTCGACGGCTACGCGCAGCTCATCCGAAATCCGGCCAAGAACGTCGGCGAGTTCTCTGGCCCGATCGGGATGGAGCGCGCGGCCGCCGCCTACCAGCAGATCGGCTGGGGCCCGTACCTGCAGCTCGCGGCCACCATCTCGATCGCGCTCGGAATCCTGAACCTGCTGCCGCTTCCGGCGCTCGACGGGGGCCGCGCGGCCTTCGTGATCGCCGAGTTGATCCGGCGCCGCCCGGTCGAACCGGAGCGCGAGGCGTTGGTGCACTTTTCCGGCTTCGCCGTGCTGGTCGCACTGATGATCTTCATCGCCTTCCACGACATCTCGAACATCGTCTCGGGCAAAGGAGTCTTCTGAGTTCTCATGGTTCGCTTACGTCGCGCGTCGAAGCCGGTGTTGCTCGAGAACAAGTCATCCTGGTCGAAGGACGCCAAGAAAGTTTGGATCGGCGGAGATCATCCGGTCGCGGTGCAATCGATGACCACGACCGATACGGCCGACGTCGAGAAGACGCTCGAGCAGGTCTACGGGCTCGCGATGGCCGGCTGCGAGGTCGTGCGGGTGACGGTCAAGGACCCGCCCGATGCCGCCGGGATGCCGCAGATCGTGGCGCGCTCGCCGGTCCCGATCGTGGCCGACATCCACTTCGATCACAAGATGGCGCTCGCGGCGCTCGAAGCCGGGGTCGCGAAGCTGCGGCTCAACCCCGGTAACATCACCGATCCCAAGAAGACCCGCGAAGTCGTCGCGCTCGCGCTCGAGATGAAGACGCCGATCCGGATCGGGGTCAACATGGGCTCGCTCGCCCACGACCTCGAGAAGAAGTACGGGCACACGGCCGAGGCGATGGTCTTTTCGGCGCTCCGCCACGTCGAGATTCTGGAAGAACTCGGCCACACCGATATCGTGATCTCGCTCAAAGCCCACGACGTGCGGACCACGCTCGAGGCCTACCGTCTGGCCGATAAGGAACTGGCCGCGCGCGGGACGCCGTACGCGTTGCATCTAGGAATCACGGAAGCGGGGCTGCCGCGCGAGGGAACGATCAAGAGCGCGATCGGCCTCGGGATTCTCCTGAACGAAGGGATCGGCGACACGTTGCGCGTCTCGCTGGCCGCCGACCCGGTGGAAGAGGTCCCGGTCTGCTGGGGTATCCTGCGTTCGCTCGGCATTCGCGAAAAGGGCTTCGATATCACGGCTTGCCCCTCGTGCGGACGGGCCGAGATCGAGGTCGTCGAGCTGGCGCGCGCGGTCGAGGCGATCGCCAAAGAATATTCCGCGCCGGTGAAGGTGGCCGTGATGGGCTGCGTCGTCAACGGCCCGGGCGAGAGCAAGATGGCCGATGTCGGCGTCGCCGGCGGCAAAGGCAAGGGCGCGATCTATCGCAAGGGGGCGCTGGTCGGCACGTTCCCCGAAGCCGAGCTGCTCGGCGCGCTGCGCAACGAGATCGAGAAGACGATCGCGGAACTCTATCCCGATTTCATCGGAGAAACGGCATATGGCCGAGATCTCGCTCCCGTCACCTAGCGCAAGCGGCCGTTCGCGCCGCATCGCGTGGCCGAAAATGCGCACGGTCGCGGTGACCGCGGTCGTGGCGGCGCTCGCGGCCGCGATGATGAGGCTCTCGCAGCCGGTCGCCCTGCAGGTCGACGGACAGCGCATGGTCTCCGACGTCCCTCCCGTGACGACCGAACGCGAGGCTTTCGTGCCGCTGCGCCTGGTGGCGGCCTCGCTCGGGGCGGTCACCGAGTACGATCCGCGCAGCGGTACGATCGTGGTGATCCGCGGCGACCGCACGTTGCGTCTTCGGATCGGCGAACGGGGCGCGACCCTCGACGGCATGCCGATGACGCTGACGCACCCGCCCTTCGAGGTGCGCGGACGCGCGATGGTCGCGCTCAACACCTTCTCACGCGCCTTCGGCACCAAGGTTCGATACGACGGCGCCCGTGCCAAGATCGACGTCGTCTCGCCGGGCTTGGTGGAAGCCGGCGCGCAATCGGACGCGCCGTAGCGCGATGTTTACCGCCGCTACGATCGGCGACGACGAGCTCTGCGAGCTTGCGCGGCGAAACCCGGGCTGGCGGATCGAGTGGGTCGACGGGCGAGCAATCATGAGCCCGCCGACCGGATTCGGGACGGGCCGGCGGAACTCGCGTCTGGTACGGTTGCTCGACATCTACGCCGAGGCGCACGGTTTTACAAGCTCGGATTCGAGCGGCGGCTTCCGGCTTCCCGACGGCGCGGTCATCGCACCCGACGCGTCGCTGGTCGCGAGCGAACGATTGAGCGCCTTCTCCGCCGACGAACAGGAAGCGTTTCTCGCGCTCGTCCCCGACGTCGTGGTCGAACTCGTTTCCAATACCGACGATCCAAAGGCGACTGCCGAGAAGTGCGAGCGCTGGCGACGCTATGGCGTCGGCTACGTCGCGATGCTCGACCCATACCGCGAACCAAAGGTCCGAACGTGGGGCGAGGCGTCGAGCGAGTTCCCCGACGTAAGCACCATCGTCGCTCGATAGTCGGCAACGAGAAGGCTTCGGACGGACACGTCGCGGTGTCTCCGGGTCCCGCTGTGTGGCTGCCGCTTCCCCTGGTCTTCCTACACGAAATCGAGTTCGCGAACGCGCTCCATCGCGCCGCATTTCACGGAACGGTGAACCGCACGCAGTGTGACGAGGTGCTGGCGCTTTTTGCCCGCGACCGGGAGGACGGCCTGTTTCATCGCATGGCACTGGGTACGGCGGCGATCACGAAGTACTCGATCGAAGTGACCGGTCGCTGGACCGCGAAGTTTGGGGTACGCTCGCTCGACGTCATGCACGTCTGCGCTGCCGTCGCCATCGGGGCAAACCGATTCTTGACCGGCGACGGCCGCCAACGGCGCTTGGCGCGCGCCGCCGGGCTCACGACGTAGCCCTAGCCCCGAGCCTCTGCGGCGCGAAGCCGGACGACGCGGATGCCGGCCTTCACGGTGGTCACTCTTGACGACTAGTCGTATGATGTGTCCATGAAGCAGATTGCTGCGGCGCAATTCAAGGCGCAATGCCTTGCCCTCCTCGACGAAGTCGATCGTGAGGGCATCGTGATTACGAAACGGGGCAAACCGGTTGCGAAGCTGATTCCGTACGGAAGCGACTCGGCCCAGCTCATCGGTTCGTTACGCGGAAAGCTCGAGATCAGGGGCGAGATTCTCTCGACCGGGGCCAAGTGGAATGCTGAACGTTGATACGCACGTTCTGCTGCACGCGGTCGGCGGCGAGCTGAAGCCGCGCGAGCGGCGCCTGCTCGAGAGTGACTCTTGGAGCATCTCGGCGATCGTGCTCTGGGAGATCGCGAAGTTGGCACAGCTGCGGCGGATCGCGCTCGACTTGGACGACCCGGAGGTCGTACGCGTGCTGGCCCGCCTCCACGTCTGGCCGCTTTCGCGAGAGGTCGCGCGCACGAGCACGCGCCTCGATGTTCGCGGAGACCCGGCCGACGAACTGATCGCCGCCACCAGCGTGGTCCACAAGGTACCGCTGCTGACTCGCGACCGCGCTCTGCTCGCTTCCAAGATCGTCCCGCTCGCCCGCTGAGTTGCCCCCGCTCTCGCGGAGAACCGAGGCCCGCGCTACGGAGCGCCGCTCAGGCGATCGGCGGTAGGACGAGGGCGGGTTCGTCGAGGTCCGCTTCGCTAGCGAGTTGCTCCGGGTGCGAGCGGCGGAAACCGTACGAGAAGTAGATCACGAGCCCGGCGCCGAGCGCGCCGAGGAACCATTCGAGGGTGAGCGTGCTCAGTCCGAAGACGATCAGAATCAGCGAAAGGGTGATCCCGATCGCCGGGAAGACCGGCACGAACGGCGAGCGGAACGGCCGCGGCAGGTCGGGACGTTTGTAGCGGAGGTAGATCACGCCAGCGCAGACCACGATGAAGGCGGCCAGCGTCCCGATGTTGACGAGGTTGAGCAGGTTGTCGAGCGGGACGACGAGGGTCAGTGTGGCGACGAAGCTGCCGGTGAGCATCGTCATCAGGACCGGCGTGCGCGTGCGGGCGTTGACTCGTGAAACGAAGGGCGGCAGCATCCCGTCGCGCGACATCACGTAGAAGATGCGGGTCTGGCCGAGCAGCGAGGCGAGCGCGACGCTGGTCGTGCCCGCGAGCACGCCCATCGTGATCGTCCAATCGACGAAGGGCAGGTGCAGCGGCGCGACCGCGGCGGCCAGCGCCGCCGTCTGGCTGACGTGGCGCCAGGGAACGTCGCCGACCAGCACCACCGCGACCGTGCAGTAGATCACGGTTCCGATCGCGAGTGCCCCGATGACGCCGAGCGGAATGTCGCGCTGCGGGCGGCGGCACTCCTCGGCGGTCGTGGTTGCGGTGTCGAAGCCGATGTAGGAGAAGAAGACGAGCGCCGCCGCCGGGATCACGCCTGCGCCGCCACCGCCGCTGAAGGGCCGCAGCGAGCCCCAGCCGAGCGGCACGAACGGCACCAGGTTCGATGCGTGAAAGAGCCGCACGCCGAAGATGACGAACACGACCAGTGCCGAGATCTTCAGAACCACGAAGATGTTGTTGGTCGTGGCCGTCTCGCGAATGCCGAGCGAGAGCAAAAGCGAGAGGACCAACACGAAGGCCGCGCCGAGCAGGTCGTAGTGCGAGTGCGCGAAGTCCCAGCGGCGCACGTCCCACCAGGCGTTCGGGTCGAAGACGAAGTGCGAGCCTTGCGCCCAGGCCGGCAGCACGAGCCCGACGTTGCCCAGCGCGGCCTGCAGGGCGCTCGAGAACTGTTGCGCGACCGGCGCCGCCGAGATGCCGTACTCGAAGAGCAGCGCGAAGCCGATGATCCAGGCGATCAGTTGTCCCAGCGTCGCATAGGCGTAGGTGTAGGCGCTGCCGGCGACCGGGACCATCGCGCCCAGTTCCGCGTAGCAGAGGGCCGCGAAAAACGAGGCGAGCCCGGCCAGCACGAACGCGAGGATGATTGCCGGGCCGGCCAGGCTCACGCCCGGCCCGATCGTGGTGAAGATCCCGCCGCCGATCATCGTGCCGAGACCGACCGCGATCAAGTCGCGCGCACGCAGCACGCGCCGCAGGCGCGAGCGGGAGGCGGCCGCGCGCATCGCCTCGATCGAGGTCGTCGAGAACAGCCGTCGTGCGAACGAGGTCACGCGGGCGGAGCGGTTTTTGGATTCCAGCGGTGTTCTTCGATGCCGAGGGCGCGGTTGATCCAGCGCGACCACACGAAGAGCGCATCCGAGAGCCGATTGATGAAGCGCATGACCTCGGGCGAAAGCGGTTCCGACTCGCCAAGCGTCACCAGCAGCCGTTCCGTGCGGCGCGCGAGCGTGCGCGCGAGATGCAGGTAGGCGCCGGGCAACGAGCCGCCGGGGTGAATGAAGGTATCGAGCGCCGGCAGCTCGCGCTCGCAGCGGTCGATCGCGCGTTCGAGCGCTTCGGCATCCGACGGCGCGATCAGCGGCATTCCTTCCCAGCGGTCGCCCGGCAGCGTCGCAAGATCGCTCCCGAGGTTGAAGAGGACGTCCTGCGTCCACGCCAGCCAGGCATCGAGTTCGCGGGCTTCGGCGGCTCCGCGCTCGGTTCCGGTGCGATGCGGCCTCAGCGCTGCGCGCGCGATGCCGAGCGCGCTCGAAAGCTCGTCGACGGTTCCGTACGATTCGAGGCGGAGCGCGTTCTTCTTGATGCGCTGGCCCCCGACCAGGCCCGTGGTGCCGTCGTCGCCCGTGCGCGTGTAGATCCTCGTGTGCTTGGGCATCGCGCTCGCCTTCGTCGCCGAGCCCGGCGAGTTCTGCGAGAGGCGCGCAGGCGGGCTTTGCGAACCTGGGGAGGTCATGTCCGTCGCCGAAGAACCCGAGAAAACGCCGCTCGTCCGCGAAATCCCGCCCAAAGCCGCCGACCTCTCCGAGTGGTATCAGGCCGTCTGCTACAAGGCGGAGCTGGTCTCGCTTGCGCCGGTGCGCGGCTGCGTGGTGCTGCGCCCGTACGGCTTCGGTATCTGGGAACGCCTGGTCGCGGCGCTCGACGCGCGCTTCAAAGCGACCGGTCACGAGAACGCCTACTTCCCGTTGCTCATCCCCGAGCATCTGCTCGCGCGCGAGGCCGCGCATGTCGAGGGCTTCGCGCCGGAGGTCGCTTGGGTGACGCAAGGCGGTGGCGAAGTGCTCGAGGAGCGGCTCGCGATCCGGCCGACGTCCGAAGTGATCGTCGGCACCATGTACGCGGAGTGGATCAAATCCTACCGCGATCTGCCGGTGCTGATCAACCAGTGGGTCAACGTGATGCGCTGGGAAAAACGGACGCGTCCGTTCTTGCGCACGCGCGAGTTTCTCTGGCAAGAGGGCCACACCGCGCATGCGACCGAAGACGAGGCGCGCCGCGAAGCGCTGCAGATGCTGGACATTTATTGCGAGGTCGCCGAAGAGGTCGCGGCCGTGCCGGTCTACGCGGGCGAGAAATCGGCGAGCGAGCGTTTTGCGGGGGCGACCCACACCTATTCGATCGAGGCGTTGATGCCGGACGGGCGAGCGCTGCAAGCGGCAACCTCGCACGAACTCGGCCAGAACTTTGCACGCGCCTACGAGATCGTGTTCGCAGCTGAGGATCAAAGCCTCAAGCACGCCTGGACGACCTCGTGGGGAATGTCGTGGCGGATGCTCGGCGGGATGCTGATGGTCCACGGCGACGACCGCGGGCTGCGCCTGCCACCGAACCTCGCGCCGCTCGAAGCGGTGATCGTTCCGATCGTCCGCTCAGGCAACGAGGCCGTTCCGCAAGCGGCGCGCGCGCTCGCGGCCGAGTTGCGGGCCGCCGGTTTGCGCGTGAAGCTCGACGAGCGCGACCTGCGGCCGGGCTTCAAGTTCGCCGATTGGGAGATGCGCGGCGTTCCGCTGCGGATCGAACTCGGCGAGCGCGACCTCGCGGGTGGCAGCGTGACGGTCGTGCGGCGCGACCGCGAGAAGGCCGCCGCCGACGCCAAGCGGACGATTTCGAGCGGCGAAGCACTCGCGCCCTCGCTGCGCGCGCTGCTGGCCGAGATGCAAACCGATCTCTTGGCGGAGGCGCGCGCTTCCTTGCAGACGCACACGTTCGTCATCGAGGAGCGGGCGGCGTTCTTCGCAGCGGCGCGCGAGCGCGCCGGGATGCTCGACGTGCGCTGGTGCGGACGCCCGGAGTGCGAGGCGCACGTCAAGGCCGAGAGCGGCGCGACCACCCGCAACCTGCGCGCGCTCGATGCGCCGGGTGCTTGCGTGCCGTGCGGCGAGCCCGCGACCGTGCGGGCCTACTTCGCGCAGAGCTATTGAGCGCCGTGCTCGCGCCGCAGGTGCTGGCGGCCGCGCTGCGTGCCGCGCACGCTTCCTCCCGGACGCCGCTCGCGCGGCCGTCGGTCGCGGCACTCGACGCGAGCGAACGGGCCGAAGGGAACCGGCGCCCGCAGGCGCTCGCGCTCGGGCGGGTAC
>JBOHTX010000052.1:0-10426 GCA_050733855.1 Vulcanimicrobiaceae bacterium | reverse complement strand
CATCTGGGACGTGCGCCTTCCGCCGCCGCCGCGGCTCTTCTCCGGCGCGGCCTACGACGTTGCGGCGTGCGTCGTGCTGACCGTCGGCAGCGATTGCGCGGTCGGCAAGATGACGGCCTCGCTCGAACTCGTGCGCGCGGCACGCGCCCACGGCGAGCGCGCGCGCTTCGTCGCAACCGGGCAGACGGGAATCCTGATCGCGGGCGCGGGTATCGCGATCGATCGGGTGATCTGCGACTTCGCTTCGGGTGCCGCCGAAGCGCTCGTGCTCGAGGCCGCCCATGACGCCGATCTCATCGTCATCGAAGGCCAAGGCGGAATCAACCATCCGGCCTTCGCGCCGGTCACGCTCGCGCTCGTCTTCGGCAGCGCGCCCGATGCGCTGGTGCTCGTGCATGCGGCGGACCGCAGCGAGATCGAAGGCTGCGGGACGCCGATCCTCCCGCTGCGCACGCTCGTGCAGCGCTACGAGGAACTCTGCGCGACCGTCAAACCGGCGCCGGTCGTCGCGGTCGCGCTCAACACCGCCGCGCTCGACGAATCGTCCGCGCGCGATGCGATCGCGCGAGCCCGCGACGAGACCGGACTCTTCGCCGACGACCCGGTCCGCTTCGGGAGCGCCGCGCTCTACGAGGCGCTCGCTCCGCTCGTCGTCAAACGCCGCCCGCTCCGCGCGTGACCGTCCGGCGCACGCTCGCGTTCATGGCAGCGTGCGTACTCGCCGCCTGTACGAAGGTCGGCCCGGCTGCGTCGGCGGCGCGCCATCCCTGGACGGTGCCGGGCGTGCTGCGCATCGGCAGCGCGCAAGAGCCGGACAGCCTCAATCCGATGTTCGGCAACGACGACGCCGTCGACCAAGTCGACGCCTTCCTGTTCGCGCCGCTCTTCCGCTACGGGCCGCGCGGCGAACTGATCCCCGAACTCGCGAGCGCCGTCCCGAGCTACCGCAACGGCGGTATCTCGCGCGACGGCAAGACGATCGTGCTGCACCTGCGGCCCGGCCTGCGCTGGTCCGACGGCGCGCCGCTCGACGCGCGCGACCTGCGCTTCACCTGGCAGGCCGTCACGAACCCGCGAAACGACGTGAAATCGAGCGCGGGTTGGGACGAAATCTCGGCGATCGAGCTGCCGGACCGCGTAACGGCGGTCGTGCACTTGAAGGCACCGGACGCGAGCATTCTCGGCATCTTCGCGACCGGCGGCGCCGCCTATCCGCCGCTCCCGGCGCACCTGCTCGCGACCTTGCCGGATATCAACCACGCGCCATTCAACGCGGACCCAATCTCAAGCGGCCCGTTTCTGCTGCGCGCCTGGCACCACGGCTCGTCGCTCGAATTCTCCGCGAACCCGCGCTACTGGAGGGGGCCACCGAAGCTGCGAGCGATCTCGTTTCGGATCGTGCCGAATCCGGACACACTGCTCTCCGAACTCGCGACCCACGAGATCGATCTGGTCGCCTCGGTCCCGATCGCGCAGCTCTACCGCCTGCAGTCGGTCGCGGGAATTCGGGTCGTGCGCCACTTGGTTGCGAACTTCCGCCGGCTCGACCTGAACACCGCGAGCCCGCTGTTGCGCGACGTGCGCGTGCGCCTGGCGATCGCCGAAGGGATCGATTGGAAGCGTATGCGCGCGACGGTCTACCACCGTCTCGAAGCGCCGGCGACGAGCGACATCCCGCCCGGCTCCTGGGCCGACCCGCATCTCCCGCCCTATCCCTACGATGCCGCGCAGCCAGCGCAGCTGCTCACCGCCGCGGGCTGGCTGCCCGGGCCCGGCGGGATTCGCGTGCGCGACGGAAAGCCGCTCCGGCTCGAAGTCTCGGCGACGCCGATCCAAGAGAACGAAGCCGCCGAACTGCAGATGCAAGCCGATCTGCGCCGCATCGGCATCGATCTCGAGATCAAGAACTACCCCTCGAGTTTCCTGTTCGCCGAGGGCGGCCCGCTCTATGGCGGAAAATACGACCTCGAATGGTCGATCGATACCGAGGCGCCCGATCCCGACAACCGCGGCTCGTGGAGCGACCGAGCGATCCCGCCGCACGGCGCGAACACCACGTTCCTGCGGGACGCGACCGTCACGCACCTCGCCGACGAAGCCGTCCGCACCTACGACCGCGCCCGTCGCGCCGCCCTCTATCGTGCCGAAGAAACGCGCCTGCACGCGCTCGTCCCCGCCGTCTATTTCTATTGGGAAACCGTCGTCGCCGCCTACAACGACGACCTCGACGGCTACCGCCCCGCCGAGTACATCACCGACAACTGGAACTCATGGCAGTGGTCGATTTGATGGCAAGTTCCCGCTGCTCGTAACATCCCCGTGCGAGTAGGCAAGCGCGCCATCCTCAGGCGTCTTTTGCTAAAGAACTCCCAGATTTTACGACTGGCGTCGAACGATTGGCTCGCCGTCCCGATGAAGGCTTTGGGCAGGTATTGTTGGTACCCGGGCCACGCGTAACCGCCGCCGCGCACGGTTGCAAACGTTACCGTCGTGCCCATGCTGCATCGGTTCCATGTTTGGAATGTGGTGTAGGTACCGTCGCTTACCAGGGGTGTTTGCGTGGTAGCGATCGCGCACCGCACTTGTCCATTCTGCGGAACCGTTCGATGGTTTGCCGTGCGGAAAGCACCTGGCCGTTGTCTCCGAACGCACGCACCGTTCCGCCACCTTAGGGAACGATCGGATCCGCGTCACCAACGATCAGGAACAACGAAACCGGGTGCTGCGGCGCACACGTTTTTTGCAAGGACGCAGGGAGACTCGCAACCACAGCCGCCACTGCGGTTATCTGGGGCATTTCGCAGGCGGCGGTGAGCGTCATCATTCCGCCATTCGACATGCCGGTGAGAAAGACGCGATTCGCGTCGATGTGATAACGCGCTTGTATCGTCGTGACGATCGCGCGCAGGAACGCGATGTCGTCGGGTCCCTTGATATCCGTTCCGCGCGCGTCATTCCATCGGCGCCGGATGCCTTGCGGATAGACGACGACGGCGCTGTTTCCCGACGCGGCTTCGAAACGGACGTACCGCTCCATGTCATTTGCGGTCGAGCCTAGGCCGTGCAGCACGATGACGAGCGCCGGATGAACGTCCACGTGCACGGGAACCACGAGGTCATAGCGCCGCGTCAGCACACCGACGCGAAGTGTACGGTGTTGCAGTGGCGCACCGGCGGGCATTGTGCCGGCCAGCACCGTTGCCAGCAAAAGCGAAGTAACGCGCAGCATCTTGCTTGCTAACTCCTGTCCTATGTCACCTGGAGTGACCGTTGTGCCTAAGCGCCTTTGCAAACCTTGTACTCCTGGTCTCTACGCAATGGCGAAGGTATTGCCCACGTCTACGGCGAGAACGCGCTCAGCGAGGTCTTCCAGCCGATCGATCGATTTGAATCCGTCCGCATTTTCGGCAGGCAACAGAACACCTGGGCAAGCATCTACGAACGGGGTCCGAAGAACTGGCGCGCCTTCGCGCCCGACCTTCCCGGCTACGGCGCTACGGCCGAGACGCTCGACGAACTGCGCGTGCTCGTCCGCGAAGGGATCCCGTTCCACCTGGAGGGCCTGCGGCGCGCCGGCGAACCGGTTCCGATGCCGACGGCGATCGTCGACGCGATCGAAACAGCATAACTACGCGTCGGCGATCGCGGCGACGTCGAGCGCGAGACCCGCAGGCGCGTTTCCGCGTTCGTACGTGATGCCCGCCGCGGGGTCGATCGCGATGGCGTAATCCGCACCGGCAGCCGCGTACTCGTCGATTTTCCGGCAGGCGGCAGCCCAGGGTTCGCTCGGCGAGCGGACTTCGATCGCGACGCTCGGACACGCGCGCCAATATCCCGTTCGCTGCGCGGGCGTCAGCGCGGAGAGTCGTTCCGGCGAGAGCCAGGAGGCATCCGGGGCGCGCAGCCCCGCGGTCGAAAGCGAAAAGCCCGCCGACGAATCGAAGACGCGCCCACCCGCGCCGCTCTTCGCTCCGCCGTCGGTGTGATTGGGAGCCACGGTGAGTTCCCCGCTCGGCTCGCGCTCGAACGCGTACTCGGGGATCGCCTGCGAGATTTCGAAGACGAACTCGTCGCTGAGCGGCCTCCCGGCGGCTACCCTGCGCATCCCGGAGGGTTCGCGCCGACGGCGAACCTCCCCGCAGCGGATGCTTTCCTTGATCCGGAACCGGCCTGCCGGCAGCAGCCTGCTGCGCGTCCCACCTGCGACGGAGGCGGTGATCACCTGGACGTGCGACGCCCGGGCCGGCGAGCTCGGCGTCTGCGCGCGGTTCGCCGACGGTTCGCAATCGGCACGGCTCCCCTACGTTTCGTTTTCCGCGAACGCGCGCCGTTCGTTCTCGCCGCACGACGGCGAGGTCACGCTCGAGGTCGACGTCCTGCGCAGTTCGCGGCCGTTCGTTGCGCTCGAGATCGATGCGAACGTTCCGCTCGCGACGCTCGCCGCAAGCGTTCCCGTCCATCGCGCGGCGCGCGTGGACGCGTTGCCCGCATCGGGGGTTCCGTCGGCCGGTGAGACGCTGCCCGCAGTCGATGTTCCGGCGCGTTCGCAGTATCTCGACGGCGGGCCGCGTTCGCGAACGTGGTGTCTGCCCGCAACGCTCGGGATGCTGCTCGCGCACGCGGGCGTCGAACGCTCGCTGCCGGAACTCGCGGCCGCGCTCTACGACGACGGCTACGGCGCGACCGGAAACTGGGCGTTCGCGATCGCGCACGGCGGCGCGCACGGGCTCGCGGGGGCCGCGTTCCATCTGCGCAACCTTGCGCACGCGGCGACGTTCACGCGCGCCGGAATCCCGCTCGCGCTTTCGATCTCGTGGAAAGAAGGCGCGCTGCCCGGCGCACCGCTCGCGCATTCCGATGGGCACCTCGTCGTGCTGCGCGGGTTCGATCCCGCCGGCGACCCACTCCTCAACGATCCCGCGGCGCAGCCGGTCGCGACGCGTTATCCGCGCGAACCGTTCGAGCGTGCCTGGCTCGGACACGGCGGAATCGCGCTCGCGCTCGTTCGGCCGGACCGCGCGCCGCTGCTCGTTCGGCTCGCCAACCGCTAGCGATCTGCGCTACGTGCTTGGAACGATGCGCTCCGAGATCGCGCGGTCGACCGCCGTCCGCGGCAGAAAGGCCGCAATCAGACCGGCCAGCAGCACGAGCGCGGCGATTGCCTCGAGCGCGGCGTAGAGGCCGAGGCGATCCGCAAGCGCGCCGAGCAGCGGAGCGCCCGCGCCGCCGACGCTGATCGCGAGCCCGAGCGTCACGCCCGAGGCGACCCCGAGCCGGTTCGGCAAATACTCTTGCGCCATCACGATGAAGGCCGTCTGCGACGCGACCAGGACGAAGCCCGCGAGGATCAGCACTGCGAGCACGAGCAGGCGCTCGTGTGTGGCGCCGGTGACGAACGCAAAGCCCAGGATCAGCGGAGCCGAGAGCAGCGTCGAGAACACGAAGGCGGCTTTGCGTCCCACGCGGTCGGCGAAGCGGCCGCCGGCGAGCGTTCCGAGCGCGCCGGCGAGCAGAAAGACGGTGAGCGCGACGTCCGCTTCCTGTTTCGAGACGCGCGAAACCCCGATCAGAAAGAGCGGGATGAAGGTCACGAGACCGATATACGCCATCGAACGTACGCAGATCGCGACGGTGAGTCCGGCGAACGGCCCCCAGCGATCGATGCCCGCGCTGCGCCGCGCGGCCGCGTGCGGCACGCGCGCATCGAGGCGCGGCAGTTCGCGCAGCAGCACGAGCGCCGCGAGCGTCACCGGAACAGCGAGCCCGAGCGTTCCTTTCAAGCCAAAAACGAGCACGAGCGGCCAGACCGCGAGCGGCCCGAGCGCAAAACCGAGGTTACCGCCCACGGCGAACCAGCGCATTCCGCTCGCCTTGGCGGCACCGGCCGCGTAATTCGCGTAGCGCGCGGCTTCGGGATGGAAGGTCGCGATCCCGATCCCCGAGATTGCGACGGCGACCACGATCGCACCGTAGCTCGGCGCAATTCCCACGAGCGCCAATCCGCCGCCCGCGAGAAAGACGCCGAGCGGCACGAGCCACGGCATCGCGCGCCGGTCGGCGAGAGCCCCGATCGCCGGCTGCACGAGCGACGAGGCCAGGCTCGCGAACAGCACGAGAAAGCTCGCGCTCGTGTACGTGAGCCCCTGGGCCGCGATCAAAAACGGAAGCAGCGCCGGTAGCGCGCTCTGATTGAGATCGTCGATGACATGCGCGATTGCGAGCACCGCCATCCCGCGCCGGTCGAGTGCCGACGGATCGCCGGGAACGGAACGCGCCGCGGCTGCCGCCGGAAGCGATGCCATGCGCTCGATCTTAGCGGCCCGCAGCGATCCCGTCAAAGATTTTGGGCGGAATGCGCAGCCGCGAACCGAAGTTCACGTCCGTGACCGTCCGGAAGCTCAGCAAGCATGAGGCGGATCGTATCGATGCGAAGGCTCGTCGTGTCCAAACGACCTCTGAGAAATTCGCAGAGCTGTGGCAACTGAGCCTCGTCTGGATGGCCATCCATGGAGTCCCTGAGGTTCAGCAACGACTTCAAAGAACTACTGTCGGCCTCGAACGACGCAGGCGTTAAGTTCCTCGTGATCGGCGGATTCGCTCAGGGCGCATCACGGGCGTGCCCGCTACACGAAAGATCTCGAACTTTGGAGCTCGAGCGGGAGGACTGACGCCGAACGCAAGCCGTGGGCCGGTGCCCTCGATCGACGCGATCGAGCGGCGCGTCGTCGCATGCACGCGCTGTCCGGAGTTGCGTGCGTACGGCGCGGAGGTCGCACGCACGAAGCGCCGCGCCTACCGCGGCGAGACATACTGGGGGCGGCCGGTCCCGGCCTTCGGCGATCCGCGGGCGCGGGTGCTGGTGGTCGGGCTCGCACCCGGCGCGCACGGCTCGCACCGGACGGGACGGATGTTCACGGGCGACGCTTCGGGCGAATGGCTCTATCGCGCGCTCTACCGGGCCGGGTTCGCGAACCGGCCGGACGCGATCGCGCGCGACGATGGCCTGGTCCTGTGCGACCTGCTAATCACCGCCGCGGCCCGTTGCGCGCCGCCCCACAATCGCCCGACTCCGCGCGAACTCGCGAACTGCCGGCCATACCTCCTTGCGGAGATCGCGGCGCTGGCGAAGCTGCGCGTCGTTATCGGGCTCGGCGCGATCGGCAGCGAGGCCGCCCGGCGCGCACTCGAGGCGGACGGCCGGCGCGGCGCGGAGCGCGTACCGTTCGCGCACGGTGCCGAGATGTGGTTCGAAAGTCCCGGCTCGCCACGCACTGCGCCGATCGTCCTGCTCATGTCGTATCATCCGAGCCGCCAGAACACGAATACCGGCAAGCTGACGGAAGCGATGCTCGACGCGATCTTCGCGCGCGCCCGGGCGCTGCTCGCCGAGCCGGAAAGCGAGCGGGCCCGCACCTTGTAAGCGTTCGGTAAGCGTTTCGTAAGCGCTGGTTCGCATGATGGAGACACACCGCTCTCCATCGTTGCGAGGAGGCCCCATGTCGGCTCGTCGTGCCGTTTCCATTCCACGGATCGCCGCCGCCCTGTTCGTGGCTGCCGCCTTCGCGGCCGGCTGCAGCGGCAGCAGCACGCCGTCGGCCCCGATTATCGGGAAGAATTCGCCGACCTCGTTTCCGACGGGGCACCCGAGTTCGCCGCCGACGGCGCCGCCGAGCGTGACCCCGATGCCCACCATGACGCCGACGGCGCCGCCGAACACCGGCGGGACGCAGGCTGCATGTATCTTGACGATCGGAACGACGACCTACGCCTTCGTGCCCGGCATCAACACCACCACCAACATGAACGAACTCGCCGAAGTCACGATCGCGACCGGCTCGACGATCACCGCCCGCGGCCGGCGCTTCGTGCCTCCAACGCTCAATCTGCGCGGCGCAGGGTTCGCACGCGGCGCGCGCCGGCTCGATACCGGGCCGAACGGCTCGCCGGAACTCTTGCTGAACCCGGCGCCCAACGAATGCTCGGCCGATCAGGCGCACGGCGACCTTTACCTCATCAGCTACACCTCGCCGGTCGTCAACGTCGTCCACGTCGACCCGACGACCGCGGCGATGTCGCTTGCGGCGACCTACACGAGCGATGCGAGCAGTTCGATCGGCTTCAGCGGCGGCGACTGCAACATCTGCGGGATCGCGTTCGACCCCAACCAGAACGGCTTCATCATCGCGACCGCGACCGGCTACGAGCTGTACGCGGGCTTCCGCGCGAGCAACCCCGGCACCAAGCTCAACGAAATCGCGGCCGTCCCTCCGGCCGAGAACTTCGGTTTCGATGCAACCACCGACCAGATTTGGTCGCCCTCGTACCTCAGTCCGCCGCTCACCGCGCAACTGATCAACGTCGTCGGCGGAGCCGTCTACAACCAGTCGCCGCTGCCGACCACGTACAGCGAGCCCGATCAAGGGGCGGTCGACGCCTCGACGCAACTCGCGGTCTCCGACGAGGAGTTCAGCCGTACGCTCTACCTCGTCCCGCTGAACCAAGCCACACTCAATTCACCGAGCGCCGGCGAGTTCTCGGATGCCGGCGCCACGACGATCAACCTCACGACGACGATCGGCAGCGGCTGCTGCCCCGATAGCTATATCGCGATCAACGGCACCTCGCACCTGATGCTGACGGCCAGCGAGTTCGGGACGGCGATCGGCGTCGTGCAGCTCCCGACCTCGGTGACGGCGAGCGGAGCGCCTGCGCTCGGCGACTACGACGAGTCGAACATCCCGGGCGGCGCTCTCACGCTTCCGGGCGACCCCCACGCGGCCTCGACCTTCAACCTCGGCAGCGAATCGTACGGGCTGCTCTTCGACTCGACGAACTCGGTCGTGTTCGTGATCGACCTCCAGAAACTGCTCGCCGCGCCGCGCATGAGCGCCGGTTCGCACGACATCCCCGCTTCGTACGACCTGATCGGGAACAGCGTGCTCTTCGAGATCAAAATCTAATGGCGATCCGGCAATCCACTGAAAGGATGGCTATGAACCTTCGCATCCGTACGCTCGCCGCGATCGCCGCCGGGGCGATTGCCCTCGCCCTCGCCGGCCGCGCCTGGGCACAGGAGACGCCCGCGCCGGACTTCGGCTCACCGCCCTCCGGCGAGATTCCGATCCTCTTCAACGACCACCACGTCTACGCCAACCCCGATCGCGAAAAACACAACCGGGTGCTGGCGGCGATCGTGCGCGACGGAACAATCCTGGTGCCCCTGCGCTCGATGTTCGAGCAGATGGGTGCGACCGTTTCGTACGACCCATCGACCAAGGCGGTCGACGTCACGAAGCCGGGCGCCGACGTGAAGGTCACGGTCGGCGTGCCGCAGGTCGTCATCAACGGCGAGACGCGACCGCTCGACGTTCCGCCCGAGATCTACCAGGGCACGCTCGTGGTGCCGGTCCGCGTGATCTCCGAGGGGATGGGCGCGTACGTCCAGTGGCTCCCCGACCGGCGGATCGTGGTCGTGCGCTACATCCCCGCGGCCCCACCCTCGCCGCCGCCGACCGAAGCGCCGACCGCGACTCCGACCGAGGCGCCGACGCCGACGCCGGCCCCGACCGCCGCGCCGCAGCACAACGAGACCTTCGTCGCCGGCGATTACCTCATTTCACCGAAAGTCTACGACGAGCTGAGTCCCGGCAACACCGGGACCGGGTCGTACGAGGTGCGCGCTGCCCGCGAGATCCAACTCGGCGGCACGACGCTCGAAATCGGCGGCGACTACCGCCACCTGCATTATCCCCACAATGCCGCGCTCGGCGCCGGCGCGTGTCTGCCGGGAGCAATCGGCTGCAACACCGTGGTTGGCCAAGATCCGATCTACCAGCCGGGCCCGTGCCCCGCGCCCGATCCCGGCTGCGTGACGACCGTCGGATTCACCATCACGCAAGCGCAGAGCGGGCTCGGCCAAATCTACGTGCCGTCCTTCAACGCCTACCAAGATTCGTTCCAACCGGAGTTGGGGCTGCGGGTCGGCGATCCGCGCATCTACCTCGCGGTCGGCGGATACTTCAAGCGCTTCCAATACCTTGGTTACCCGAATATCTCGGGGGTCGGTTTCGGGATCGACAAACTCCCCGACCTCGATCACGCGCTCTCGATCTACGGGTCGGTGTTCTACTACCCGAACGTCTCGGGGACGTACACCTTCCCTACCTCGATCTACCTCGGCACGCTCTCGGGAACGCAGATCCCGTTCGGGTATCGGGTGCTCGACTATCGCGTCGGGCTCTCGCTCACGCTCGGCAAGTTCCTCTTCGTCGAAGGCGGCTTCAGCGGCGAGCACGCCAATGCGAAGGCGAACGCGCCCTCAGACACGTCCCTCTCCGCGCCGTACGCGGGGCTGGGGATCCACTTCTAAGCTCGCTCGGGCACGCGACGGGCGTCGCTTGGAATGGGGCGATCGCGCTCGCCGACG
>JBOHTX010000051.1:0-10455 GCA_050733855.1 Vulcanimicrobiaceae bacterium | reverse complement strand
CCGCGCGCGCGGGGCTCACCGCGCTCGTGCTCGTCCCCGCCAGCGGGGTCAGCGAAGCCAAACTCGCACAGACGCTCGATTACGGTGCGACCGCGCTTGCCATCGAGGGCGATTTCGATCGCGCGCTCGCGCTCGCACGCGAACTTCCTCCGCGCGAGATCGCGCTCGTCAACAGCCTGAATCCGTATCGCATCGAAGGGCAGAAGTGCGCGGCCTTCGCACTGCTCGAAGCACGCGGCTGGGAGCCGCCCGATTGGATCGTGCTCCCCGGCGGCAACCTCGGCAACGCGAGCGCCTTCGGCAAGGGCTTTCGCGAAGCGCGCGCGCTCGGTTTCTGCACGCGCATTCCGCGGATCGCGGTCGTGCAGGCGAGCGGCGCCGCGCCGTTCGTGCACGTTTTTCGCGACGGTGGCGAGCTCGTTCCGGTCGTGGCGCGCACGGCGGCCAGCGCCATCCGCATCGGCGCGCCCGCCTCCTGGAAGCGCGCGCTCGCCGAGTTGCGCGAAAGCGACGGGACCGCGCTCGCCGTCGACGACGACGAGATCGCCGAGGCGCGCGCCGCCATCGGGCGCGACGGCGTCGGCTGCGAGCCGGCCTCGGCAGCGGCGCTTGCCGGACTGCGGCGACTTCGCGCCGGCGGCGAGATCGGGCGCGACGAAGACGTCGTCGTCGTGCTCACGGGGCACCTGCTCAAGGACCCCGCCTACGCGGCGCAGTTCCACGCCTCGGCAGCGCGCGGCGCCAACCCGATCGTGCACGCCTCCGGCCTGCACGACGCGCGCGAGCGGATCGCGCGCCTGCTCGAACGCGCGCAGGCCGGACGGCCCACGCTCGAGCCGGCACCGTGAACTCGGCAGCGCCCTTCTCGGTCGCGGTCCCGGCCTCGAGTGCGAACCTCGGTCCCGGCTTCGATGCGATCGGGCTCGCGCTCGACCTCTGGTTGCGCGCGACCGTCGGGCCCGCGCACGCGTTCTCGCTCGCCTTCAAAGCCGGGACCCACGTTCCGACCAACGCCGGTTTCGAAGGGGAAATTCTGCGCGGCTTCGACCGGCTCGCCGGCGGTGCACGTCCGCCGCTTGCGATCGTCGTCGAGAACGACATTCCGCTCGGGAAGGGGCTCGGTGCAAGCGCTGCAGGCGCCGTGCTGGGCCTCGCGATCGCGGCCGAACTCGTCCCGCAACGCCCGTCCGAGGGTGAGCTGGCGCGCGCCGCCGCCGAACTCGAGGGCCACCCCGATAACGCGCTGCCGGCGCTGCTGGGCGGAATCGTGATCGCCGCGATGCGCGACGGGGCGCCGCCGGCGTACCTGCGCTTTTTGCCCCCACCCGGGCTGCGGGCGCTCGTTTGCGTCCCCAAGATCGTGCTCCCGACCGCCGCCGCGCGCGCCCTCTTGCCGGCGAGCTACGCGCGCGCCGACGTCGTCTTCAACCTGCAGCGCGCGGCGTTGCTCGCGGCCTCGCTTGCGAGCGGCGACCTGCGCGTTCTGCGCGAAGCCGCCGCCGACCGCATCCACCAACCCTACCGGGCGCCGCTCGTTCCCGGCTTCGAGGAGATCCTGGCCTTCGAACGTCCGGGCTTGCTTGCAACCGCGCTCTCCGGTGCCGGCCCAAGCGTGCTCGCGCTCGCAAGCGGCGAGGCGACGGGGCTCGGCGAAGCGATGCGCGAGGCCTTCGCGCGGGAGGGAATCGAGAGCGACGTTTTCCATTTGGGAATCGCAACCCGGGGTGCTACGGTCGAACGGCACCCGAGCGCTCGAGCCGGCTGAAGAAGGAGAACGCGTGTCCCAACTGACCGTCGCTACCGAATACCGCCTTGCCGACGAAGGGCGCCTCAAACACTTCGTGCACGACTCGCTGCGCGCGGTCGGCGTCGCCGCCGCCGATGCGCGAATCGTCGCCGAAGTGCTGCTCGCCGCCGATCTGCGCGGCATCGAATCGCACGGCGTCGCGCGGCTCGATTCCTATTACGTCAGCCGCATCCGGGCCGGGAAACTCGACCCGAAGGCGACCGTGACGGTCGCGCGCGAAACGCCGAGCTCGCTCGTGCTCGACGCCGGCAACGGCCTCGGCCACCCGGCCGGCAAACGTGCGATGCTCTCGGTGATCGAGAAAGCGCGCTCGGCCGGCTGCGCCTTCGGTGCGGTCCGCAACTCGAACCACTTCGGGATCGCCGGCTATTACGCGATGCTGGCACTCGAGCACGACATGATCGGGATCGCGTCGACCAACTCGGTGCGCTACGGCGCTCCGACCTTCGGACGCTCGATCATGCTCGGAACCAATCCCTGGGCCTACGCGATCCCGGCGCAGAACGAGCCGGCCTTCGTGCTTGATTTCGCGACCACGACCGTGCCGCGCGGCAAACTCGAAGTCTACAAGCGCAAAGAATTACCGCTCAAACCGGGCTGGGCGATCGACGCCGACGGCCATGAAACGCTCTCCGCGGAAGCCGCGCTCCACGGTGCGCTCTTGCCGCTCGGCGGCTACGGCACCGAGGGCAGCGGCTACAAGGGCTACGGCCTCGGACTGCTGGTCGATATCATGTGCGCCGTGCTCTCGGGCGGTGTCTTCGGCGACGATCTGCCGTTGCCGAACAGCCCGCCGCAAGCGGGCCAAATCTCGCACTTCTTCGGGGCGCTGCGGATCGACGCGTTCCGCGATCCGGCCGAATTCAAGCGCGATCTCGATCGCGAGTTGCGAGCCTTCAAAGATTCCTCGAAGGCGCCCGGCTGCGAGCGCATTTACGTCGCAGGTGAGATCGAATTCGAGAAGACGCTCGCCCACCGCAAGAATGGCGTCCCGGTTCACGTCAAGGTCTGGAACGGGCTCGAGAAGCTCGCGGGCGAACTCGGGCTTCCCTTCGCGGTCGAGATGAGCGGGGCGACGAACCGCGCGCCCTCGCACGGCGTCTAATCGTTGGCAGCATTGGGGAACAGAAGGGCCGCCGAGTGGCGGCCCGGGGGGCAACGGGGGGCACGCTGCCCCGTTTTCAGAGGTAGCCGGGCGCCGCGCGCGAACGTCCCGCGTCCAATGGTCCACGTGAGCGTTGGTTCGCTGGCCGGTGCGTGCAGCGTCGGCGAGCCGGCCTTCTTTCGCTACGTCGTGCGGCTCTCGGAGGTCGGCTTCCCCCTTGGGCCGGCCGAGCGCGAGGCGACCGCGATCCTCTCGGCGATCCCGAACGCCTACGCCGACGACGAAGAAGATTTCGGGATCGGCTGGCGCGTCGTCCCGGCCGGCGGCGATGCGGACTGGTCGGTCCTCGAAACGAGCCCGCAACGGCTGCGCAAGGCGCTCGAAACTGCGCGTCGGCTGCTCTGGACGCACGCCGGCCCCTTCGCGATCTCGGCCCGCGAGTTGGTGGCGATCGAGGATGAGCTCGAACGCGTCCTCGGCGTCGTCGCCCGCGCCGAGGCCGGCGGCTACAGCGTCAACGTCAGCTACGTCAGCTAGGGGCACTCGCGGCGGGACGCTCGTTGCGGCCCGGATCGCGGCGACCCTGGCGCTCGATCGCGGCCGCCGGTCAAGGGATCGATGCTGCTGCGAATGCCGAGCTGAGCCGCGCCAAAACCGTGGGTTGCCGGAGGGTGCGTTCACTTGCGGTGACACGACCTTGTTCGTGAGCGCTGTTGCCGCCGGCTTTGCTTCGCACGCATCTTGCCGAAGACGGTGAGGGAGGCGATCAAGATGGTCGAGGCGGACGGCTGGACGCTCGAGCGGCAGAAGGGCTCCCACCGCCAGTTCGTGCATCCCTCCAAGCCCGGTGTGGTGACCATCGCCGGCAAGGAAGCATTGGACCTCGATCCGGGTACCTCTAACAGCATTCTAAAGCAGGCGGGGCTGAAGAATCGATGACCTACAAGACGGAGATTACGCAAACGGCGACAGGATACTCCGCGTACGTGCCGGATTTACCCGGCTGCGCGGCCGCCGGTGAGACCGAGGAAGAGACGCTGGCGCTCATTCATGAGGCTATCGAATTCCATCTCGAAGGTCTGCATCGTCGCGCGAACGCCACGCTACCACTTGTCTCGCCGTTCTCGGTCGGCGTCTCTTCCGTCGGCATTCCCTCAAATACCGAAGTGGTGAACGACCGAGTGTCGCTGCCGGATTCGCAAACCTATCTGACCGCCGTTGCCCGTTGACGTTACCGTGCTGCTGGCCGACGCAGCACAGGTTACCCCGGACGGCAAACTTCACGCGCTCGGCCTTGGCTGGGGAGTCACGCCTAGTCCGATGACCAGTCCCGCAGCAATCGCGATGATATTTCACGTCCCATGGGACGAAGCAAACCGGAAGTTCGGTTTCTCGCTACAGCTACTCGACGGGGACGGTGGACCGGTGATGCTTCCCGGTCCCTCGGGATCGATCGCGATCCGCTTCGAGCAGCAAATGGAAGTCGGGCGCCCGCCGGGCATCAAGCCCGGAACGACGTTGAACGCTCCCTTCGTCGTGAGCGTGGGCCCGATGCCCTTGCAGGCGGATTCGACGTTCGAATGGGTCGTTCAAGTCGGAGACGTTCGGAGGTCTGCTGCCTTCGCAACGAGGCCGCTTCCACGTAAGCCGTAGCAGGTCGGGGATGCTGCCTGGCGCCCGACCGATCGCATCGCTGGTGCTCGCGTCTGAAGGGAAGCCCCACTCTTGGCAGAAGCACACAAACTATGATTTGGCACCCTAGCACGAGCGTGTGAAGGCCACCCACGGGCGCGCGGCCGGACCCCGCGGGCACGTTCCCGAGGACCCGCGGATCGCCGATTTTGCGGCGCGGATCGTTCTCGAAGACAACCACTCGCCGCGGACCGCGCAGGAGTACGCACGCGATATCGAAGGCTTTGCGCGCTTTCTTGCTCCGGACCGACCGCTCGCCGAAGCGAGCGCGACCGTTGCAGTCGTCGATGGGGCGGCGATCCGGCGCTACGTGCTCGAGCTGCGCGAGCGCCGGCGCGCCAAAGCTTCGAGCGTGCGCCGGAAGCTGTTCGCTTTGCGCCGCTACTTCGCGTTCGAGCGCCGCGAAGGGCGGCGCGTCGATAATCCGGCCCTCGATGTCAAGCCGCCCAAGGCCGAGGAACGCTTGCCCCACGTCCTCGCCGCACCGCAAGTCGCCCGGCTCTTGCGGACGCGGATTGCCGGCCGCCGCGACGAGCTGCGTCTGCGCGACGTCGCGATCCTCGAACTGCTCTACGCCTCGGGGATCCGTCGCGCCGAGTTAGTCGGCCTCGATCTCGCCGAGGTCGATCTCGAACGCCGGATCGCGCGCGTCATCGGTAAGGGCAATAAAGAACGCGCGGTCCTCTTCAACGCTGCGGCTCGCGATGCGATCCGGGCCTATCTCGCCATTCGGCCGCGCAGCGCCGACCCCGCGTTGTTTCTAAGCGCGCGTCGTCGTCGCCTGAGTCACAATCAAGCGGGCAAAACCTTTCGGCTCTACGCCGATCTCTGCGGACTCGACGTTCGCGCAACGCCGCACACGCTGCGTCATTCCTTCGCTACGCATCTCGTGCAGAACGGCGCCGACCTCGTAACCGTCAAAGAACTCCTCGGCCACCGCAGCTTAGCGACCACGCAAATCTACACCAACGTCTCGCTCGAACACATGCGCCGCACCTACGACGAAGCCCATCCCCGCGACGCCGAAGCGGAGCGCGGCTCCTAAGTGGAAGAGCTTCCCTTGCGAGAGGCTCTTCTTTCAGAAATCCTTCGGCGGAACCTTACCGGTTCGCTTGTAGTACCAATAAGCGCGAAGCCACCACCACGACGGGACGCCCAGATATAGCGCAAATACGCTGTAAAACATCGCGACCCCGGCCGCGCGGTTGAATGGCCCGACCGCGAACGACGCCCAAAAAAGCAATAATCCCCCAATGATAACCCACGTTGCGAGCCGCTTCTTTTTCGGCGGATCGTCGCTGCGATGCATCCAAACCAGAATCGCCACGGCGAGTACCACGGGACCAACTACGAGGAGCCCGATGGCAACGGCCAAGAATTGCAGGTCAGCGGGAGTCGGTGGCGGGACGCCGTTCACAACCCGTGCGAGTGACAGTACCACGCAAGAGCGAAAGCTGCGATCGTAAGCCCGGCAGCCAACACGATGATACCGAGCCCAACGGAGCCGAGTCCAACGGCCATGAGGGTCCACCCAGCGTCCCACGATAACGCGCTGCTCAGAATACCTTGGGCGCCAGTAATTGCAGCCGAGGTTGCAGTGACACCGGTCGGTAGGTTCCCGCTTTGCACCATCTTCATAAAGAGTGCGGCCACCGTTGCGCCCCCCGCTGCGGCGGCATTGTCGGCTTGGGTACAGAGTTCGGCGAGCAGCCCAGGCCACGTGAACCATGCGTCAGACATAACGCCGAACCCTAAAACCGTCGAACTGTACGATTCCACGCTGAGGTCATACCCTGCGTAAACGGTGGCCGTATAGATTGTCGGCGGTGGCCCCGAAGGGGCGGGGGTGCAAGTGGCGCTCCCAGGGCAATTCACCGCCTTAAAAAACCGCTTCCGGCCCGCCATATAATCGCCATACGATTTGTAAATCCCCGACACCCCGAGCTTCTGCGCGAGCTCGCTCAGCGGGAGAGCGGAAAATTCATGGGCACGCGCGACCATCGCGTCCATCGCCGAAGGAGAGGGCCCGCGTAAGGCAGGGGAACTGCCGACTATACTATCCCCCCCCGGCGCCACAGGATACAAGCACAGGGCTCGCGGCGCTGGCCGCTATAAGACCGAGGAAACGACTACGAGACGGAAACACGAAGTATGCTCCTTTCGGATATCAGAAGATGTTGGCTGCCCGGACGGGGAGCCGACGGGACGGTTCTCATATCCGTGTTAGCCTCCTAGCGAGCGGGCAGGCGTCAAATCATACCGCCGCACGGGCGGCCGAGGTAGCGATTGGCTGCCCGCGCCGGCTACGGGTCCGCCGGCCTAGCCGTCAGCGGCGCCGTCGTCTCGAATAGCGCCTAAGCGCTTCGGCCTAAACCCGCGCCCTCGCGCGCCCGGTCGGCCGCCTGCGATTTGACGTTCTCGCTGTAGAACGAAGCGTTCTGCCGGCCAGCGCCGGCTTCGCGTGCGAAGGTGATCAGGTGGTGGCTCACCATCCCGACGTGGATCATCGATTCGACGTCGCCGCGCCGCAGCGCGCGCCGCGCCATCCGCCAAAAGACCTGTCGGTACTCGGCCAGCACGCCGACCCGCAGAAAGAGACTGGCGACGATCCCTAGCGCCTTGCGAATGTTGCGCGCGTTGACCCGCGCCGGCGTGTTCGGCGGCGTGATCCGCTTGGGGAAGACGTGCTCGATATGATACTCGAAGCGCCGGTAGATCGCTTCGGGCGTGTAGGCGGCCAAAAACGTCCGCCGCCACATCGCGATCATCTCCGGGTATGGAATCTTGAAGGCGACGTTCGATTCGCGACCCGGCTCGTCGACCAAGCGCCCTTCGGCCTGCAAGCGCCGGTAGAGCGGCGTGCGCGGCAGCGCTTGCAAGAGATTGATCGTAAGCAACGGGATGTTCGAGGCCTCGACGAATTCGAGGATGCGATCGGGGGTTTCGGGCGTATCGGTATCGAGGCCCATGATGATCCCGGAGACGACTTCGATCCCGAAGCCGTGGATGATGCGGAGCGCTTCCATCACCGGCATCATGTTGTTGTGGTCTTTCGAGATGGCGTGCAGCGCCGCGGGATCGGGCGTCTCGATCCCGCAAAAGACCGTGCAGAAATAGGCTTCACGCATCATCGCGAGCAGGTCCGGCGACTTCGCGATATTCAAGGTCGCTTCGCAAGCGAGCTGGACCGCAAAGCCGGTGCGCTGTTGCCACGCGATGAGGTGCGGCAGCAGTTCCTTGGCGGCCTTGCGGTTGCCGACGAAATTGTCGTCGACGAAATAGATCGCGCGGGAGCCGCCGTTGGCCAGGATGGCGTCGAGTTCGGCCGCGATCTGTTCGGGCCTCTTGAGGCGCGGGTTGCGGCCGTAGAGTTCGGGAATATCGCAGAACTCGCAGCGATACGGACAACCGCTCGAGAACTGAACGCTCGCGAGAAAGTACTGCCCGACGTCGATCAGGTGGTAGGCGGGGATCGGGAACTCGCCGAGCGGAACCCGCTCCTCGGCGACCAGGCGCACTTGTTCCGGCGGCCGCGCGACGCTCGCTTCGAGCCGAGCGACGAGCGCGTCGGTCGCGTCGCCGAGTTCCCCGACGTGCAGGTAATCGAAATCGGGATAGTATTCCGGGGCGCCCGAGACCGAGGGCCCGCCCAAGGCCGCGACCTTGCCGAAAGCATGGGCTCGGCGGCAAATATCGTGAATCTGCTCGCGCTGGATGTGCATCCCGCTCACGAAGACGGCATCGGCCCAAGCGAAATCGGCCGCGCTCGCGCGTCCCACGTTCTCGTCGACGAAACGCACCGCCCAGTTTTCGGGAAGGTAGGCCGCAACGACCAGAATCCCTTGGGGGGGCATGAACGCGCGCACCCCGAGGAACGGGTAGGCATACTCGAAGGTCCCGAACGAGGGCGTGTAGCGCGGAAAGACGCACAGGATATTGCGCGTACGGGCCGCGCGTGCACGCATCAGCGGCCGCTCCCGGGCGCCGGGCAGGGAAAACGCGCGGTGCGAGCGATATGCATGCCGTTCCGTGTGCCGCGGATGGCCCCCAGTCCTGCGGCGAGCCGGGCGTTGGTTTCAATGGCCCGCCGCGCGGGGAAAGGGTTCGATGGAATCGTAAGAATGGTAGTGAACGATTTGGCCCCCGCGCCCGCGGCCCCCGGCGACCAGCGCGCAGCCCTTGCGTTCGTCCAGCACATCATCGGGCGCGTGTCGCGTACCTTTGCGATCGGCATTTCGGTTCTTCCGGGGGAATTGGGGCGGGCGGTCCTGGTCGGCTACCTGCTCTGCCGGATCGCCGACACGATCGAGGACGACGGCTCGGCCACCGCCGCGCGGCGTCAAGCCCTGCTCGCGCAGTTTTTGCGCTGCTTCGAGGACCCGGCCGAACCCTTGCGCTTCGCGCGGGATGCGGCCGATATTCGCGGCGGGAGCGCCTACCTCGAATTGTTGCGCGGTACGCCGCTCGTCTTCGAAGTGCTGCACTCGCTGCCGGCCCCCAGCGCCGCGATCCTCGAACGTTGGACGCGCGAGCTGGCGCTCGGCATGAGCGAGTTCGTGGGCCGCTACCCGGCAGGCATCCGCATCCAGACGATGGCGGAGTATCGGCGCTACTGCTACTACGTCGCCGGAACGGTCGGACATCTGCTGACCGATCTGTGGAAGTATCACTGCTCGCTCGTCGGCGAGCGCGACTATCGGCGGCTGCTGGTCAACTGCGAGGCCTTCGGCGAAGCCCTGCAGACGATCAACATCCTCAAGGATATCGCCTGGGACATCGAGCACGAGAACGCCGCCTACATTCCCGAAGAACTCTTGCGCGCCCGCGGCTCGAGCCACGCCACGATGCTCGAAGGCGATTGGCGCGCGCAAAACCGCGAAGCGCTCCGTGCGCTCGTCGAACTGGCCCGCAGCGATCTCGCCGCGGCGGTCGAGTACCTGGGCGCGATCCCGAAGATGGCGATGCACATCCGGCTCTTCTGCTTGCTCCCGATTTTGTTTGCGGCCGCCACCCTGCGCGAGATCGAGCAGTCCACGGCGATGCTGCAATCGGGCGGCGGCGTGAAGATCTCGCGGACCGAAGTACGCTCGCTGATCCTCGCAGGGTCGGTATCGACGATCAGTAACAAGACGACCCGGTGGCTCGTATCGAAGACCAGCCGGCAGCCCTTCGAGTTCGGTCTGGCAAAGCCGTAACCCGGCTCAGCATCTCGCACCTCGCGATCGCGTACCCGTGGGCGACCGCGATTTTTTGGATCGCGCTTTCGGCCGCGGGCATCGTCGGTTTCCTCGGGCTGAAGCTGGCGCTGCTCCCGAACATCACCTTGCCGGTCGTCACCGTGACCGCACACTCGAACCAGATCGATCCGAGCGTCAACGAACGGACCGTCACCGAGCCCCTGGAGGCGGCCTTGGGGGGTCTGCGCGGGCTCAACTCGCTGCACTCCCTCACCTATCCCGAATACGTGGTCGTCGACATGTCGTTCGCCGTCGGCGCCGACCTGGCTGCGCGGGAGGCTTCCGTCCGCAGCGCCGTTCGCGACGTCCGCCTGCCGCCGGGCACGAGCCTCTCGATCGCGACGATCAACCTCAACGAGTTCCCGGTCGTGACCTTCGCTGCGACCGATTCGCACCGCAACCTCGACTCGCTGGCGCGCTACGTCGAGGCGCGCATCGTGCCGAACTTAAAGGCGATTCCCGGCGTCCTCAAGGTGCAGGTGATCGGGGCCGTCCGCAGCGGGGCCAATGCTTCGATCTATCGCGCAGCCGGCGTCCCCGCGCTCGGCGTCTCGGTGATCAAGAAAGCCGATGCCAACAGCGTCGATATCGGCGAGGCGGCCGCCGAGCGCGTC
>JBOHTX010000050.1:0-10755 GCA_050733855.1 Vulcanimicrobiaceae bacterium | reverse complement strand
CGACTAACCGGCGGGTTCCTACCCGGGGCGGGTCGCTTCGACCGTGACGTGTAGCTCGACCTCATCGCCCACCATCACGCCGCCGGCTTCGAGCGCCTGATTCCAAACCAAGCCGAAATCCTTGCGGCTGAGTTTGCCGCTCGCGCTGTACGCCACCCGGTCGTTGCCCCACGGGTCGCGCAGGCGCCCGTCGAAGCTGCCGACAAACGCGATCGAGCGAGTGACGCCGTGGATCGCGATCTGTCCCTCCATCGTGAAGTTGCCCTCGCTGCCGCTGATTGCCGTCGAGCGGAAGCTCATTGCCGGGAAGCGTTCAACGTCCAGGAAATCGGCCGATTTCAAGTGCGCGTCGCGCTGCGGTTCGCGGGTATCGATCGAAGCCGGGTCCAGTTCGACCTCGACGCTCGCCGGCAGGTTCCCCGCGCCGAGCGCGATCGCGCCGGAGCGGACGGCGATCCGCCCGCGAACTTTCGAGATCATCATGTGGCGCACCAGAAACTCGACGTTGGAATGGGCCGGGTCGATCGTAAAGGTGCCTTGCTCGGTGGAGACGCTCACGGTCTTTCCAATCCTGTGTGCTACGAGTGAAGTCGCAGTCTCGCCGGGGGCAGCGCGGCCGCAACCTCCCAGACCCGTCCTCCGGCACGCCGGTTTCCAGTCCGCGACGAGCAAGGATTCGGCGCCGCAATCCGAAGCGATTGCAGCGATGCGAAAGATCGTGCGAACGTGAAACTGATCGAGTTCCAAGGCAAGGAGCTCTTTCGTCGTGCCGGGATTCCGGTACCCGAGGGCGAGCTTGCGAAGACGCCCGAGGAGGTCCGGGCCTTCATCGAACGGCGGCCGGGCGCGTGGGTCCTCAAGAGCCAAGTGCTGATGGGCGGCCGCGGAAAAGCGGGCGGCATCAAGTTCGCAAAGACGCCCGAAGAGGGCGAGCGCACGGCCCGCGCGCTGCTCGGGACGACCCTGCGCGGCCCGCAGAATCCGCAAGGGGAACTCGTGCGCGCGCTGCTCGTCGAGGAAAAGCTCGCGATCGCTTCGGAAGCGTACCTTTCGATTGCGATCGATCGCGCGCGCAAACGCGCGGTCGCACTCGCAAGCGCCAAGGGCGGGATGGACGTCGAGGAGGTCGCCGCGAGCGATCCCGGCGCGATCGTCTCGTACGCGATCGATCCCGCGGTCGGCGTCCAGCCGTTCGTCGCGCGGCGGCTTGCGTTCGAAGGCAAACTCCCGGCCGGCTATCGCAAGGCGTTTCCGCAGATCCTGGTCGCGCTCTACCGGATGTTCCTCGAGTACGGCGCGAACCTGGTCGAGATCAATCCGCTGGTGCTGGCTACCGACGGACGGGTGGTCGCAAGCGATGCCAAAGTCGAACTCGACGACAGCGGGCTCTTCAAACATCCCGAACTCGCCGGCTGGCGCGAGCAGAACCCACTCGATGCCGACGAGGCGGCGGCGCTCGAAGCGGGCCTCGGGCTCTCGAACTACGCCAAACTCGAGGGCGAGATCGGGCTCATCGCCAACGGCGCTGGCCTGGGGATGGGGACGATGGACGCGATCCGCAGCGCGGGCGGCAAGCCCGCGAACTTTTTGGACATCGGCGGTGGCGCGTCGGCCGAGCGGGTCGAGAAAAGCTATCGGCTGGTCGTCTCCGATCCGCGGGTGCGCGCGGTCTTCGTCAACATCTTCGGCGGGATCACGCGCGGCGATCAGGTCGCGCGCGGCATCGTCGAAGCGCTCGGCGGCCGCGACATCCGGCGCGTACCGCTGGTCGTGCGGCTCACCGGAACCAACGAACGCGAGGGCCGCGCGATCCTGGCCGAAGCCGGCTTCGAGCCGGTCGAGACAATGGACGAAGGCGCGCGCCGCGCCGTCGAACTCGCGCACGCCGCCCCGTTGTTCAACAAAACGCCGAGTGGCGGCCCGGGGGGGAACGGGGGGCACGCCGCCCCGTTGTTAAAATGATCTGGCTCGATAAGAATACCAAGGTGCTGGTGCAGGGGATCACCGGGCGCGAAGGGACGTTTCACGCGCAGCGGATGACGGCGTACGGCACGCAGCTCGTCGGCGGCGTGACGCCGGGCAAAGGCGGCACCACGGTCGAGGCGCACGCGCCCGACGGGAGCCTGCGCAAGCTGCCCGTCTTCGATACCATGCACGATGCGGTCGATGCGACCGGTGCAACCTGCACGATCGTCTTCGTTCCGCCGCCCTTCGCAGCCGACGCACTCTACGAAGCGCACGACGCCGGAATCTCGCTTGCGGTCTGCATCACCGAAGGGATCCCCGTGCACGACACGCTGCATGCGGTCGCGACGACCGCACCGATGCGGATCGTCGGCCCGAATTGCCCGGGCCTGGTTTCGCCGGGACGGGCGCTGGTCGGGATCATGCCGGGCCACGTCTTTTCACCGGGACCGGTCGGCGTGATCTCGCGTTCGGGAACGCTCACCTACGAGCTGGTCGACGGCCTGACGCGCGCCGGTTTGGGACAATCGACTTGTATCGGGATCGGCGGAGATCCGATCATCGGCACGACCTTCGTCGATTGCTTGCGCGCCTTCGCCAACGACCGCGAGACCGAAGCGCTCGTCGTTTGCGGCGAAATCGGCGGCTCCGATGAGGAGGACGCAGCCGCATTCATTCGCGAGCATCTCCCGAACACGCCGGTCGTCGCCTTCATCGGCGGCCGCTCGGCGCCCAAAGGCAAACGGCTCGGCCACGCAGGCGCGATCATCTCGGGCAACGTCGGCACCCCCGAAAGCAAGCTCGCCGCCTTCGCCGCCGCCGACGTCCCGGTCGCCGACCGTCCTTCGGAGATCCCGGCGCTGCTGCGCGCGCGGCTCGCGGCCGCGGTTTGAGAAACTCGCGCTCAGTCGTCGAGCGCCGCGAAGAGCTCTCGCAGGTCGAGGCGGAACCCCGGCAGCGCAACGTGTTCGAACACGTCGCCCTCGGCGTAGGTTCGCGAGCCCGAGCGGTCGTGCGCCGACACGCTGCGCCGTTTGGGGTCGATCTCGAGGACGAGAACACAACCTGCAGCGAGATAGAGTTCAATCTTGCGCGCGACAAGCTTACGACGATCGCTCGGCGACCATATCTCGACCGCTACGTCAGGCGCAACCTGCGGCTCCTCCGCCGCCTCGCGCTGCTCACGCGGCAGACGAGCATATGAGAGATACGCAAAGTCGGGAACCAGACTTTGGCGCTCCTGCCCGGGCCAAGCGAACGCGAAGCGCCATTCCGTTCCGACCCTTCCACGATTTTTCGCCCAGTCGAAGAAATGGCGGTAGAACTCTCCCTGGATCCGCGCATGGCGGTACTTCGGGCTCACCTTGCGATGCAGCCGCCCGTCGACGAGTTCCGTCGCGGGCTTCGTTTCGGGAATGCGGAGCGGGGTGACGACGGCCATAGCGTTTCCTTCATCAACCTTATATCACGCGCGCGAAAGCGGCGGCAAGGCGCGCAGGCGGGCGAACTTCACCCCAAGGAGGCATCCCCGCCCCGCGACGGTAGAGTGCGCCGATGACGTTCGGCTATCAGTGCGAGGAGTGCGAAGAAGCGCTCTGGCCCGCGACCACGCGCACGGAACTCGAGTGGTTACGCAATCGCAGCCACGTCGTGCGCGAGGTGGCGGAGCACGTGCACGCCGGGCTCGATACCTGGATCGTCGAATCGCTCGCGTTCCTCGAGAAACACGAAGGTCACAGCGTCATGATCGCGCGCCGGCGCTAAGGCAAGGGCGCGCGAACCGGCCGTCGAGCTTAGCGCGGGATCGAGAGCCGCTCGCCGGGGACGATCGTTGCGTTCGAGAGGTGGTTCGCGGCGACGATCGCGTCGACCGTATCTTCGACGGCGGCATCGCGCGCCGTGTAGCGGCCGGCGATCGTCCAGAGCGTATCGCCGGGACGCACGACCACGTGGGCTTCGCGGGTCACGCCGGCAGCGTGCAGCCGGACCTGAGAGAGGGCCGGGACCGCGACGAGTGCGCCGAGCGCGGCCAACATGATCGCCGGCATCAGGCTGGGTCGTCGACCTCGGAACGCGTACATTGCACCCTTCCCATCGGCCCAGATATTGGGCCAAACGCCCGTTCGGCTACTAGATTGTAGCAAGCCGAGCGGCCCGCTGTCAACTGATTTTCGAACGTGTGTTTGCATCGATGGGGCAATCTGTGGTAGGCTCGTGCCCAATCGCGGCGCGAGCGTGCCGCCGTCCCGGCTGCCCGGCGCGGGTGGCTTTGAAAGGAGACCGCATTGTCCGAACGTCCGCCGACGGAGCGCCAAGCGCGCATCCTCGAAGTCATCCGCCAGTTCAGCGAGGAGCACGGCTACCCGCCCTCGGTCCGCGAGATCGGCGAGCGGGTCGGCCTCTCGTCCTCCTCGACGGTCCAGGCCCACCTCAAATCGCTCGAGCGCGGCGGCCACCTGCACCGCGATCCGACCAAGCCGCGCGCGCTCGCCCCGACCTCCCGCACGGCCCGCGGCGAGCGCGCCCCGGAGTTCGGGATCCTGCCGATCGTCGGCAAGGTCGCGGCCGGCGTCCCGATCACGGCCGCCGAATACCTCGAGGGCGAGTTCGTGGTCCCGGCCCAGCTCGCGCGCAAAGACGGCACCTTCATGCTGCGCGTCCAGGGCGACTCGATGCTCGAGGCCGCGATCCTCGACGGCGACCTGATCGTCGTCTCGCCGCAACCGAGCGCCGAAAACGGGCAGATCGTGGTGGCGCTGGTCGAGGGCGAAGCGACCGTCAAGCGCTTCTTCCGCGAGCCCGGCGGCCGGCTGCGCCTGGATGCGGCCAACCCAAACTACGCCCCGATCCACAGCGACGATCTCGAGATCGTCGGAAAGGTCATCGCGGTCGTTCGGACCCTGTAGGCGCGCGCTCGGCAAGGCTTCCGAGGCCTCGCGGCGCGGCGGGCGAATGTTCGTTTTCCGTGCCCGTCCAAGCGCCCGTGTTTCGCAACCGGCCCCGGCTCGCACGCACGATCGCGCTGGCCCGCGCGCTCGCCGACTCGCCGGAAGCCCAGGCGATCCGGGCCTCGCTCCCGCCGAGCTTTTTCGTGCTGGCGGCCGCGCTCGTCGTCTTTTTGCTGATCGAGCCCGGCGATACGTTCCTCGAGCGGTTCGCGCGCTCGTTCTCGCCCGCGTTCGGCGCGATGTCGCTTGCGCTGGTGGTCGGGCTCGCCTGGGACCTCGCGGCGCGGCGCCGGGTCCCGCGCGTGCTCGCCGCCCTCGTCGCCCTCGCGGTCTTTGCGATCTCGCTGCCGTACGCCGGCGGGCGCGATGCGGTCGCGCTGCTCGCGGCGACCGGCTCGAGCGGTTTGTTTCTCGCGATCATCTCGGCCTTCGCGACGGTCGCGGCCCTGGCGGCGGGGCGGGGCCGGCTCGGTGCGCGCGCCGGATTCTCGCTCGCAGCGCTCGCGATCGTCGGGCTTGCAAGCGCGCTCGCGCTCGCAGGCGTTTCGCTGACCGTTGCGCTCGACCGCGCGATCGCGCCGCTCGGGACGCTCGGCGATAGCCTGGCCGCGCTGCTCGCGATCACGCTCGTGGAAACGCTGCTCTGGACGGTCGGCATCCACGGCCCGGCCCTGCTCGCGGCGGTCGTCTTTCCGCTCTACGCGCACCTGCAATTGCAGAACACGGCGGCGCTGGCACACGGCGCGCCCTTACCGCACATCGTGACGGTCTCGCTGTTCCTCTTCGTTTTTCCGGGCGGCGCCGGCGCGACCTTACCGCTCGTGTTGTTGCTGCTGCGCAGCCGCGTGCGCCGCATGCGCCGCATCGGCCTGGCGGCCTTGCCCGCGGCGCTTGTGAACGTGAACGAGCCGCTGATGTTCGGCTTGCCGCTCGTGCTCAATCCCGTGCTCGGAATTCCGTTCGTGCTCGTGCCGCTGGTGCTCGCGACGATCTCCTACGAAGCGGTCGCGCTCGGTTGGGTCGCGCGTCCGGCCTACTACATCCCGTCGCTCGTGCCGTTTCCGATCAACGCGTTCCTGGCAACGCGCGATTGGCGTTCGCTCGTGCTCGGCATCGTCGACCTCGCGATCGGGCTTGCGATCTACACTCCGTTCTTCGCGCGCTACGAAGCGCAAGAATTGCGGCGCGAAACGCCGGCCGAAACGGCGGCGTGATCGAGCCGCTGCTCGCGCGTTTCGCTTTCGAGCCGACCGTCGTTGCCGCCGCCCGCCGCGCCGAACCGCAGTTGGCGGGGCGTTCGCAGCGCGCCGTTCGCGACGAGGTCGCCGCGCGCGTGCTGGCCGCTTTCGCGCGGGCCGGGATCGCAGAAAGCGATCTGCACGGAACGCTCGGCTACGGCTACGACGATCCGGCGCGCGCGCACTACGAGGCGATCCTGGCAGAGCTTTTCTGCGCCGAGCGAGCCTTCGTGCGCCTGTCGCTCGTCAGCGGAACGCACGCGCTGGTCACCGCACTCGACGCCTTGCTCGCACCGGGGATGCGGCTCCTCTGTGCAAGCGGTCCGCCCTACGATACCCTGCGACGCGCGATCTGCGGCGAACGCGGGCTCGTCTCGCGCGGGATCGTGTACCAAGAACTCGCGCTCGCGGGGGACGGGACGGTCGACGAGCGCGAGCTCGAGCGCGCGTCGCGCGGCGCCGGCGTCGTGTTCGTGCAGCGCTCGCGCGGTTACGCGCAGCGGCCCTCGCTGTCGGCGGCGTTGTGCGGGCGAGTCGCGGCGCTGGTTCACCGCGTAGCGCCCGCGGCCGCGGTCGTCGTCGACGATTGCTACTGCGAACTGGTCGAGGCCGAGGAACCGACCGCGCTCGGGGCCGATCTCGCGATCGGTTCGCTGCTGAAGAATCTGGGCGGCGGTTTGGCACCGGGTGGGGCGTACGTCGCCGGGCGCGCGGCGCTCGTCGAACGGGTCGCGGAGCGCCACTACGCGCCCGGCCTCGGTGCTGGGATCGGGCCGAACCTGGGCTGGGGCCGCACGCTGCTGCAGGGGCTCTTCCTCGCGCCGCTCGTCGTCGGCGAAGCGCTGGCGGGGCTCGATTTCGCGGCCGCGCTCTTCGCGGAGCTGGGATTCGCGGTCGATCCCCTCCCCGGCGCCGAGCGCTGCGACGTCGTTCAGGCGATCGGTCTCGGCTCGCCCGAGCGCGTTCTGGCGTTCGCGCGCGGCTTGCAGCGGGCGCTCCCGGTCAACAATCGCTTCGCGCCGGAGGCGGGCGCGGTCCCGGGCTACGGCGATCCGGTCGTGATGTCGTCGGGAGCCTTCGTGGCCGGCGCGACGATCGAGCTCTCCTGCGACGCCCCGCTGCGGGCGCCGTACGAGGTCTACCTGCAGGGCGGGATCGAGCGCCGCCAGGTCGCCCTCGGCGCGCTCTGCGCCGCCGATGCGCTGGTGCGCCAAACCTGAGCACGAGCGTCGAACCGAGCGGGGGCACGCCGCCCGGTTTTCCTCGCAGTCCAATCGTCGGCAGCGTTGGGGAACATAAGGGCCGCCGAGTGGCGGCCCGGGGGCGAACGGGGGCACGCCGCCCCGTTGTTCTCGCAGTCCCAATCGTCGGCAGCGTTGGGACCGAAGGGGCCGCCGAGTGGCGGCCCGGGGGCGAACGGGGGGCACGCCGCCCCGTTGTTCAAAGAAAGCAAAACGCCGTACGGTCAAGAACCGGGGGCGAACATGATGGAGAGGGCGTGCCCATGAGCGAGCAGCAAGAAGCGACGGCACACGCCGGCGCCCCGTATCGCCGGCGCTTCGTTCGGGTCGCCGTCACGAGCGACGTCTCCTACACGCGCGAGGGCGAAAGCGCCGCGAAGCACGGCCACGCAAGCGATCTCGGCGGCGGCGGCGTCCGTTTGGCGACCGAAGAAGACCTGCCGCTCGGCGCGATGCTGCTGCTGCGATTTACTTTGCCGGGCGCGGAGCGCGAACTGGTTGCGCGCGGACGGATCGTGCTCTCGTTCTACAATGCCGAGCAGCAGCGCTTCTTCCACGGGATCGCGTTCACGCAGATCGACCCGCGCGATCAAGAGACGATCGTGAGTTACGTCGCGGCCGAGATCCAACGCTTGGCGCTCGAGGGCGACGGCGCGGAATAGTCCGGCCCGGGCTAGGCGGCGCTCACGCCCTGCGTTGTTGCCACGACGACGACGCGGGCGACCGGATCGCCCTCGAATTCCGGCCAAGCGTTCGGGCCCGCGTAGAGGTCGATCAGCGCGGCGCTTCCGTCTTCGGCGACCGCCACCGGGCGAGCGCTCCCGCCTTCAGGAAATCGAGCGGCAAGTTGCTCGTCCTCGCTCAGCGCGCGCACGAATAGTCTGGTCGCAGCCGTAGAGTCGTCGCTGCTCTCCATCGGCCGCATCGCCCAACCCCGCGCAGTCATGGAACTTCCCTTCGTCGGAAGACTTCGGCTTCCCATCGTCGGTAGGTTCCTACGATTTCGTCGTGCGCTACAAGCAGCCCGTTCGGCCGCAGGTACCCGCATCGAGGTACGCTTCGATCGGTCCCGGTTCGGGCCAACCCGGCGCGTGGCGATGGAAACGACCGTGCGCGTTGTCGAACCGCTCCGGCTGCCGGCGGCTCTCTACCTGTCGGCCCATGTGGCCGAGCCGTACGCGCTATCGATGGTGACGCGCTCGTACGGATCGATTGCAGGTTTTAAGTCACGGAGATCGCTTAGGCTTGCGCCGAAAACGCCGCGATCGTCCGTAAGGGATATGATCAGCCAGATCGGCGCGGTCAGATCGTAGGTCCTCGCTCTCTTTCGCTTGAGCGCAAGACGGTCGCGTGCAACGGGAGCGAGGCTCCACGGATCGAAGCTCGTGGCCCCAGGTTGCACGACGACGATGCCTCGTGAGCCACGCGATGCATTGCTGGCAACAATCGCTTCGTGCCGCGCAAGCGCGGGAAGACGTTCGTCGACACGGCCGGCAGGCCGGCCGCTTGCCAATCCGTTGCGCAGCAGTGCGAGGAGTTCGCTCACCAGAACGGGCTCCGCAGCGCGGTCGGGGCAGCGATGTAGCCCCACGCAAACAATCCATCCGGAGATCGCCGCTTGCAGGGTTGGATCGGCGTCGATTGCCTCGCGAACCTTCGCGTCTACGTTTGCGATCGCGTTCCTCCAGCGGGCGGACGATGGATGGACGAGTTCCGTGACCTCGATGCCGATTTTGCGTGGCCCGCCGGGCGTCGGAACGGTCGCCGCAAAGTCGGGCGATTCGCGCGACCTCAGCGCGACGCGGCGGTATCCAATTCGGGCGAGAGCCGCGGCGACGAGGAACACTTCGCCCTGCTTTTTCTCGAGGCGGGTCTCGGCACGGCTGGCTGACGCGAAGCGATACGGTTCGCTTCCGAGACGAGCGCCATCGATCGTGTACTCGGCAACCGCCTGCGACACAGGTCCCTCGAAAAATCGCTCCTCGAGCAGTTGATCGAGGTTCGGCGCCGAGCACATATTGCGAACAGGCGTTCGATAGAGCGACTGCTTACCCTGCGTCCGCTCTTGGGTACGAAGGCGGGATCGGCGCGCGGTCATTGGCCGTGCGCCTGAGAAGCGAACGCCTACCGGCGGCTGCCGCTGCCCATGAAGCCGAAGAAGAAGTAACGGTTCCCGTCGGCGGTCTCGAGGACGATCCGGGTGTCCTCGATCCGGGCCGAGGCGATCGTCTTGCCGGCGAGGGTGTCGAGGATCGCCTGGGTCTGCTCGAACTCGGCCTCGCGCAGGGCGTCGGGATCGATCTCCATCAGGTTGAGGAGTTCGTCGAGGGTGCCGCCGGCTCCGGAACCGATCTCCATGTGTTCGGCTTCACCGGGGAAGTCGCGGTCGCCTGGGGTATCTTTCGCCAACGTGTATATCCTCGAAGTGCTCAGCGGGCCGCTCGACGGGAAGACCTGGGCGTTCGAGCAGGAGATCACAATCGGTCGGGATGAGGCGGTTGCCGAGGCCTGCATCACGCTCGATCGCTACATTTCGCGACGGCACGCACAACTCCGCGATGAGGGCAAGGGGTTGGTGTTGCGCGATCTTTCGAGTCGCAACGGTACTCGTATCGGCAATGCGCCGGTCGATGCCCAGACGCAACTTGCACCCGGAGGCTCGTTCGTGGTCGGGCGCACACTCCTGCGGGTGCGAAGCGCCTGATGCAGATCGTTCGGACGCCCGGCTCGGCCCGCGCGATCGCGCGCACGCTCGCGCGCCCGCTCGGCTTCGTGCCGACGATGGGCGCGCTCCACGAAGGACACCTGGCACTGGTCGAGCGCGCGCGAAGCGAGAACGCGACGGTCGTCGCTTCAGTCTTCGTCAATCCGCTGCAGTTCGGCCCGAACGAAGATTTCGAGCGCTATCCGCGCAGCTTCGAGCACGACGTCGAGTTGCTGACGGCGAGCGGCGTCGAGCTGCTCTACGCGCCGAGCGTCGAGCGGATGTACCCCGCCGGTTTCGAGGCGTCGGTCGATCTCGGGGCGCTCGCGACCCGCTTCGAGGGTGCGCGGCGGCCGGGGCACTTCGCGGGGGTCGCGACCGTCGTACTCAAGCTCTTGCACGCGCTCGAACCGACCACCGCCTACTTCGGGCAGAAGGACGTGCAGCAGGCCGTCGTTCTGCGCAAGCTGGCGCACGATCTCGATCTGCCGAGCGCGATCGCGGTCGTGCCGACCGTCCGCGAACCCGACGGTCTCGCGCGTTCGAGCCGCAACGCCTACCTTTCGCCCCAAGAGCGGGCGGCTGCGCCGAGTTTCGCGCTCGCGCTCGCCGCGGTCGCGGCGGCGGTTGCCGCCGGCGTCGAGGACCCGGCCCGCGCG
>JBOHTX010000049.1:0-10854 GCA_050733855.1 Vulcanimicrobiaceae bacterium | reverse complement strand
CGGTTCAGCGGCATGAACAACTACCGGGCAAGGTCATCGTCCTTCTCGAAGCGCCGTGAAGTGCATCACGTTTCGGCGAAGCAATGCGCTCAGGAAAGCGGAGGCGGATAGCAAGAATGGCCACCACCCCGTATTCGAAGGCAGAGCTTTACGCGGTTCTCGGCGAACCCGCGGACATCGGGTTCCTGATGGGCTTCAAGCTCGAGGATTGCCCGCAGGGAGCGTCACGCTCGATGGCGCGTTTCCTACCGTGGCCGTGGCAGCGCATGGTTTCACAAGACGGCTTCCTCTATTGGGACTGCTTCTCGGAGTCCGAAAGTTCGTCGGGGAAACCGCCAAGTCTGGATAACTGCTGCGTTGCACTACGACCGGCGCGAGGCGTGATGGCCAACGATGGTTGGTTTATGCTCCATCCGTGCCCCAGGCACGCGCCGGCCCTCGTGACCGCTCCGATCAACGAATTTTCGAGCCGGATCTCAACGCGGTCAAGCCGACGGCCGTGGCATATGCCGAGGATGATATCCGGGCTGTCTTGGGCGAGCCCGCCGACGACGGTTACATCGATCACCCGATGGCCGCTTCACATGCCATCGCTTGGGCGCGCTCGTCATGGGGCGTGATCGCGGACCGGCGGTCGCAGCCCGACCGCTTTAGGAAGCGGGATTGCCTCGGGGTCGAGACGCGTCTCGATCGCGCCGAGTACTTTGGCAAGTTCTGCCTAGCCCTACGACCGATGCACGGCCCGAAGGCGGACCAAGGCTGGTTTGTCGTTCACCTGTGCACAAAGCACGAAGGCGGGCTGTCGGAAACGGCGTTCCAGGAGCTGCTTGCCGACCCAATCCCGAATATTGCTCCGGTCTTGCTGATCGTGGACGAGCAGAGCTTCGAGCGAAAAGCCGGACCAGATTGGGATCGCATCCAAGCGCTTCGACAAGCCGGAAAGCAACTCACGGGGGTTCAGCGAGACGAACAACTGCTGCCGGGAAAACTCATCGTCCTGCTCGAGGTGCCGTAAACGATCCTGGCGCTCGTCTCAGCAGCCGCCCGGCACCGAGCACGCCGCCGAGACCCACTCCGACTTTGCCATGAGCGGCGTAGGCTAACTCGGGAAGATCGTATCGTCGACACCGTATCGGCTCTTCACCCGCGCCGAGGTCGGCACGCTTGGGTCTCGCGGTTGATGATTGCAGGTGGGCGCTTGCGCTGCTCTGGAGCGCCCGTATCGCGCGGTGTAAAGCAACGTCGCGGCAGGCAATTCAAGCACCGTCCTGGTTGGGAAGCCGAGCGGGCGTCGGATGACCGTGTGACGGGGCCTCCGGCTTTCCGGCGAAGCGATGAGGAGCGGGGCGACGAACCGCACGCCCTCGTGCGGCCTTCAGAGCGGGCGGGGCCGGCAAGTGGAGGAGTAGCGACGGTGCACGGACGCGCTGGGCGCGGGCGTCCCCGTCACGCGGTCATCCGACCCCCCGCTCGGTCCGCAGCGACTCCCTCAGCGGCGACTCGGCCCGAGCAATGTGCCGACAGCCCGATGAAATGAACTGCGATCGATCTGCGTTACCGGCTCCGGAAGGAGGTGATGTACATGCACAAGACCCTCGCAGCGCTCGTTGCGGCGGCGTTCCTCGCAACGGCTCCGGCTTATGCGGCGACGACCCACAAGAGCACCAAGACCGCGATGCACAGTTCGACGAAGGCCGGCACATCGAAGACGCACGCTTCGAAGATGAGCTCGAAGTCGACCCCGAAGAAGGCAGCCGGCACGATGTCCGGCTCCAAGAAGATGGCGGCCAAAAAGACCACCGCCAAGAAGTAACCGACTCGGACACGTCTTCTTTCTCAAATTCCGGGCGCGATCGAAAGTCGCGCCCGGTTCCTTTGCGCGGCGGTGCCGCCGGGCAGTTCGCGCTAGCCGAGTCCGAGCGGGCGGCGGCCGAAGAGCGGGGGCACGAAGTGGCCGGCCAGCCACGAGACCACGAAGATCGCGGCGCCGAAGGCGGCGAGTTCGAGACCTTTGCGAACGCGATTGCGGCCGCTGAGACGGCCCGCGAAGACGCCGATGCCGAAGAGCGCCGCAAGTGCCAGCACGAAGGCGACCCAGGCCGCGAGTCCCATGGCGATCCCGGCAAGGTACGGGAGGAGCGGCACGAGCGCGCCGAGCGCAAAGGAGCCCATCATGGCGAAGGTCGGCCGCAATCCGCCGTCGTCGGCTTCGCGCAGATCGATGCCGAACTCGTCGCGCACCATTTCGTGCAGCCGAATCTCGGGGTTCTTCTCGAGGCGCTGCACGATCATGGTCGCCTCGTCGTCGGTAAAACCCTTGAGTTTGTAGTAAGCGACCTGTTCGGCGAACTCTTCGTTGGGCATCGAGGCGATCTCGCGCTGCTCGAATTCGATCGCGCTCTGCACGACCTCGCGTTCGGCCTTGCCGCCGAGATACTCGCCGACGCCCATCGAGAGCGCGCCGACCAGCAGGGCCAGCGCGCCGGTCAGGACCGTCGTCCAGCGATCGGCGGTCGCGCCGTCGACGCCGGTGACGATCCCGAGCGTCGTGAGGATGCCGTCCTGTGCGCCGAAGACGATCTCGCGGATGCGCCGCTGGCGTTCGAGCCGCTGGCGCTCGGCCGTATCGGGGACGCGCGCGCCGTGCCGCGCCCGGTCGGCGACCGGAAGGGCGCGATTGTCGACCTCGATCGCGAGCGAGTTCCGGGGTTCGGTCATCGAAGGTCCGTTCGCAGCGCTCCCGTCCGCGGGCCTGCCGCCTTTAGGAGATTCGCCCGGGATCGGGAAAAACCAAGCCGATGCCCGATCTTCCGGACGAACCGCAGAATCCGATCGTCGCACTCGCCCAGTCGATCCGCGCGCGCCGGGAAATCGACGCGGCCGTCGCGCCGGCCGACGCCAGCGGCGGCCCGCCGGCGCTCGACCCCGAGGGGGAACTCGAGCGCTTCGGACGTGCGCTCGCCGACGGCTGCAAGCGCCTCAATGCGATCCTCGGCCGTGACGGCGTGCTCTTCGTGCGGCTCGAGCGGCCGCTGCGGCTGCGGCTACGCTTTCGCGAGCAGCGCGTCAGCCTCGATCTCGATCGCGAACGTCAGCTCGTCGTCGTGCGTGGGCTGGGACTCGACGGCGACTACCAATTCGATCCCGACGCCGCCATCCCGGTCCTGCGCAACCTCTCCGCGCTCTCGACCGATGCCGCCTATCGCGAACCGCTCAGCGCTTCGGCGCTCGTACGGCGGATCGCGCGCGACGCCGAGCTTCCGCCGCCGGCGTTCGACGGCTCCGGCCCGCTGCAGCTGTAGGTTTCGCACGCAGGGCGCGCGCCACCAGCGGCGCGCTCGGACAGAGCTCGCGCACGGGGCAGCGCGCGCAGAGCGGCGTCGGCGCCTTGCAGATCGCGCGGCCGTGGAGGATCAGCCAGTGGTGCGCGTGCCGCAATTTTCGGCGCGGGAGCAGGCGCGTCACGTCCTCTTCGACCGCACGCGGCGTCCCCCCGAGCGTGAGACCCAGGCGATGCGCGACCCGGAAAACGTGGGTATCGACTGCGAACGCCTCCGCTTCGAAGGCAACCGCGAGCACGACGCTCGCCGTCTTGCGGCCGACGCCGGGCAACGCTTCGAGTTCTTCGCGCGTCCGTGGGACGTCGCCGCCGTGACGTTCGACCAGGGCCCGCGCGGCCGCGATCACGTTGCGGGCTTTCATCCGAAAGAAGCCGCACGACTTGACGACCCGTTCGACATCTTGCGACGCTGCGGCCGCAAGTGCCGCGGGCGAGGGATAGGCGGCGAACAGCGCCGGGGTCGTCAGGTTCACGCGCGCATCCGTGCACTGGGCGCTCAGAATCACCGCGATCAGTAACTCGAAAGGGTTGCGGTAGTCGAGCGCCGTGGTCGCCGACGGATAGGTGCGTTCGAGGATCGCGAGCTCGCGCTCGGCGAGCGCGCGCGTCACTTTGCGGCGCGGAAACGGGATCTTCGGCGCGGCCGCAACCGCGGCAGGCGGGCTTGGCGTTTTGGGCACGTGCCCCTCTTCAAGACCAAAGACCCAACCGTCCCCCCGGGCCAGACCGCCACGAACGGATTCCCTGTCTTGCACGTCGGCGACGTCCCGCGTTTCGATCCAAAGACCTGGCGACTGCGCCTCTTCGGATCGGTCGAGCATCCGTTCGAGCTGAGCTGGGACGAGTTGCGCGCCGAGCCCGCGGTCGAGTGGCGCGGCGACATCCACTGCGTTACGCGCTGGAGCAAGAAAGACACCCGTTGGCGCGGCGCTTCGTTCAAGCGGCTGGCGGAGCGCGCCGGAATCCAACCCGAGGTGACGCACGTCATCCAGCACGCGGAGAACGGCTACACGACCAACGTTCCGCTCGAGATCATGCTCGGCGAGGACGTGTTGGTCGCCTACGAATTTGACGGCAAGCCGCTCGACCCGATCCACGGCGGACCGGTGCGCATGTTCGTACCGAAACTCTACTTTTGGAAATCGGCCAAGTGGATTCACGGCCTCGAGTTCCTCGGTCGCGACGTGCCGGGCTTCTGGGAGACGCGCGGCTACCACAACGACGCCGACCCCTGGAAAGAAGAACGCTACGCCGATCTTCCGAGCTGGTTCGGGTAAACGGCTTCGCTACCAGTCCTTACAGCGGCGCGCCGTTCGCGAAGGCGCCGAGCACGCGGACGAGGAGTGCGACCCCGAACCAGCCGAGCACCAGCACCACGATGGCGGCGAGCGCGAAGCGGCCGGCGAGCGGTTGCGGAACGCCGATCATCGGAACGACGCTGCGTTCGAGGATCCAAAAACCGTAGAGCCCGGCCAGGCCCGCAACGATCCCGAGACTCGGCGTGAACAGGAGAAGGATGCCTGCGAGCCAGCGCGGAGTCGAAGCGTAGGCAGCCAGCGAGAGGGCGCGCGCGTAGGAGCGCTCGCCGCCGAGCAGGCCGGCCAGCTGTCCGAGGGCGGCCGCGATCGCGGCGACGCCGATCACTTCGCACACGATCCCGACGAACGTTCCGGCGGCCAGCATCACGAAGCTCCCACGGTGGAACGCGGCGCCGCCGACCAGCGCACAGACCGGCCCCAGCGCGGCCAGCGGCAGCACGTAGCGGAGCAGCGTCTCGTCTTCGCGTGGAGGAGCGGCCAGGGCACTCCAGGCGCCGGCGGGATCGACCAAGATGCGGGAGATGGCAGCAACCACGTCACCTGAAGTATCGGCAGGTGTGGCCCGGATCACGAGCGGGCAAGCCGAACCGAGCGCCCGCTCCGTTCCACGATCCCCTCGCGTACGAGCGCCGCGACGAGCCCCTCGAAACGCGCGCGATCGGGAGCGGCGGCGAGGGGCCCGAGTTCGCGGCGCAGTTGCCCAAGCGCAATCGTTTCATCGCCGGCGAGCGCGCGCAGACGGTCGACGATCCGACCGCGCGCATAGCGGTCCGTCGCCTCGAAGCGCAGGGTCGCCTGCGAGCCGCGCCTGCGCGCGTTTGCGGCGGCGCGTTCCGCAAGCCGCGCCGCGTCGACCGGCGCCGCGCGGCATCCCGTCCGAAGCGGGCAGAGCAGGCACTTCGGCGCGCGCGCGGTGCACAGGGTCGCGCCGAGATCCATCAGCGCGGAGTTGAACGCGAAGGCGCGTCCCCTCGGAAGCAAGTCGCGTGCGAGCGCATCGAGCGTCGCGGCGTTCACCTTGGGCGGCCATTCGAGCCCGAGCTGCGTGCGGTGAACGATGCGGCGCACGTTCGTATCGAGCGCGACGACGTCGGTCTCGAACGCAAAGGCTGCGATCGCGCGCGCCGTATACGGTCCGATCCCGGGCAAGGCCGCCAGCACCTCCGGTGCGCGCGGCAGCTCGCCCCCGTCGTGCGCGATCACGGCGCGCGCCAGCCGGTGCAAACGCAGCGCTCGCGCGTTGTACCCGAGGCCCTTCCAAGCGCGCACGACATCTGCCGTCGCAGCATCCGCAAGCTGCTGCCAGCTCGGCCAGCGCGCAACGAAACTCTCGAAGATCGGCACGACGCGTTCGACCTGCGTCTGCTGCAACATGAACTCGCTGACCGTCACGCGATACGGCGTCCGCGCGGCCCGCCACGGCAGATCGTGCCGCCCGTGCCGCGCATACCAGCGCAGCAGACGCTGCGCGAAAGCATCGCGAGCCGAAGGCGAGCGCCGCTGCGTACGCGCCGTGCGCGCTGCGGGCCGCTCGAGCGAACGCACGGCGGCGCGCCCGGATGCCTTAGCGGGCCGGAGCCGCGCCGGCGAGCGCGGCGCCGATCCGTTCGATCCCGGCTTCGAGTTCTTCGCGCGAGAGCGGCGTCACGGCCAGGCGCAGATGATGATCGCCGCCGGACGCCGCGAAGAACGCTTCGCCGAAGAGAAAGGTCGCGCCGCGCCGTTCGGCGGCTTCGAGCAGCGCGCGCGCGCGCAGTTCGCGCGGCAGCGTCGCCCACAGATAGAAGCCGCCGCCGCCGGGCTGCACCCGCACGGCACGCGGCCAGTGTGCGACGATCGCTTGCCTGGCCAGCGTGCGCCGACGCTCGACCTCGGCGCGTAGGCGTACGACGTGACGATCGTACTCGTGCGCAAGATAATCTCCGACGCCCGCCTGCACGTAGAGGCTGGTCGCCATATCGTACGATTGCTTGCGCAACAGCAGCCGCTCGTAGACGGTCCTCGGCGCGGCCAGCCAGCCCAGGCGCAGCGAGGGCGCGATCGTTTTCGAGAAGGTGCTCAAGTAGACGACGCTTTCGGGTGCGAGCGCGACCAGCGGCGGCACCGCCGGCCGCGCGAGCACACCGTACGGATCGTCCTCGACGATCGGAACGTGCGCGCGCCGCGCCAGGGTCACGAGCCGCTCGCGCCGGTCGGCGTTCATCGTCACGCCGGTCGGGTTGTGCAGCGAGGGCATCGTGTAGATGAAGCGCGGACGCCGCGTGCGCAGGATCGCCTCGACGTGATCGACCCGCATCCCCTCGTCGTCGACCGCGACCGGGATTGCGCGCAACCCCGCGATCTGAAAGATCTGCAAGGCTCCGGGATAGGTCGGCTGCTCGATCACGATCTCGTCGCCCGGCTCCGCCAGCGCTTGCGCGACGAGCGAAATCCCCTGGGTCGAACCGGTCAGCACGAGCACCTCGGCGGCGCTCGTCGCGCAGCCGCGCGCGCGCATGCGGGCCGCGATCGCCTCGCGCAGCGGCAGGTGGCCCTCCGAGTTCCCATACGAAAGCACGTACGACGGGTCGCCGGCGACTCGCGCGAAGGCGCGGGCGAGCGCCGGCAGCGGCGACGGTTCGCGCGGCGGGACGCCCTGCACGAACGAGATGCGGTCGCCGTGGCCGCTGGCCGCCAGCTCGCCGAGCACCTGCGGAAAGGCGCCGACGCGCCAAGGCGGGAGCGTCACCCACCAGGGAACTTCGGGGCTGCGTGGCGCGGGGATCGCGCGCGCGACCCGCGAGCCCGACCCGACCCGCTGTTCGATCAGGCCGTCCGTCACCAGCTCGCGGTAGGCGTGCACGACCGTGCTGCGGTTGACCCCGAGGCGTTCGGCGAGCGCGCGCTCGGGCGGCAAGCGGGTCGATTCCGGCAGTTTGCCCGCGAGGATCGATTCCCGCAGTTCCTCGTAGATCTGCTGGTAGATCGGCACGATGCTCGTGCGGTCAACCGAAGGCAGGCCGGCGGGCCAGGCGACCTCGCGCATTGGAGGGGCATTCGGCCTCGCATTGGATGGTCCCGGCTGCGGGGCCGCCGAACGCAGGTTGCGAAAACTCGTACGAACCCTGCCGGTTATGAGCACGGGGCACGCCGCCCCGTTTTTGAACGGAGCGCGAGTGGCTGCCCAACCCCCGGCACCGTTGGGAACCGAAGGAGCCGCCGAGTGGCGGCCCGGGGGGGAACGGGGGGCCGTGCCGCCCCGTTGTTCAAAGGAGTTTGTCGTGGCAGAACGCGAGGTCGACGTCGTCGTCATCGGAGCCGGTCCCGGGGGATACCATGCGGCGATCCGCTCGGCGCAGCTTGGTAAGAGCGTACTGTGCATCGACCGTGACGAGGTCGGAGGCGTCTGTTTGAACTGGGGCTGCATCCCGACCAAGGCGCTGCTGCACGTCGGCGAGATCGCGCGTCAAATCCGCGACGCCGCTCAGATCGGTCTGACCGTCGGGGCGCCGCAGGTGGAGCGCAGCGGGGTTGCGGCCTTCACGGAACGGGTCGTCAAGGCCAACGTGAGCGGCGTCAACGCGCTCTTCAAAGCCAATGGCGTCGCCTTCGCGTACGGTCAGGCCTCGTTCGTGTCTCCGAAGGAAATTGCGATCGCGGGGCGCGACGGCGCGCGCGAGGTCGTGCGGGCAACGGAAGCGGTCGTACTCGCGACGGGCAGCGCGCCGATCGAGGTCGCGGCCTGGCCGCACGACGGCAAGACGATCATCGACTCCGACGATGCGGTGCGTCTGGAAACGATCCCGGCGACGTTGCTCGTCATCGGCGGCGGCGTGATCGGGCTCGAATTCGCGACCGTCTACACGCGGCTCGGGGCGAAAGTGCTGGTCGTCGAGATGCTGCCGCAAATCCTCACCGGGACCGATCTCGAAATCTCGAAGACGCTGGCGCGGATCCTCAAGAAGCAGGGCGTCGAGCTGGCGCTCTCGACGAAGGTCACGAAGTTGGAAAAAACGCCGCGGGGCGTGCGCGCCGTCATCGCCGGCGAGTTGGGCGGTGGCAAGGACGAGACGCGCGAATTCGAGGCGGTCTTGGTCGCGGTCGGGCGCCGCCCGGTCACCGACGGACTCAACCTCGCGGCCGCCGGGCTTGCGGCCGACGGTCGCGGCTTCATCGAAGTCGATGCGCAGCGGCGCACGAAGGTGCCCCATATCTTTGCGATCGGCGACCTGACGGGCGCGCCGCTGCTCGCGCACAAAGCGATGCGCGAGGGCGTGGTCGCCGCCGAAGCGCTGGCGGGCGACCGTTCCGCGGCCTACGATCCGGTCGCGGTTCCGAACTGCGTCTACACCGATCCCGAGATCGCGACCGTCGGACTCTCGGAAGAAGAGGCGAGTGCCGCCGGACACGAAGTGCGGGTGGGAAAGTTCCCGCTCGTCGCGAGCGGCCGGGCGCGCACGATGAACGAGTCGGACGGCCTCATCAAGCTCGTCGCCGATGCCAAGAGCGACCTGCTGCTCGGCATGCACATCGTCGCGCCGCAGGCCGAATCGCTGATCGGCGAGGGGATCATCGCGCTCGAGATGGGCGCCACGATCGAAGATATCGCGCTCTCCGTGCACCCGCATCCGACCTTCACCGAGGGGATCCTCGACGCTGCCGAGGCGATGCACGGCAAGGCGATCCACCTCGTCAATCCCAAGCCGAAAACGCCGGCCGGCGTCGCGTGAGGGCGGGATTCGGATCGGCGGCACGGGTTGTCGCCGATGGCCGACATGCGGCGCGCGGCGTTGGATCCGTCCGGCCTTCCCTGGCGCATTCCCCTTCGTGGAACCCGCGCCGCCGATCCGATTCCCTACTGGAAATCATCGGCGCGCGATGAGCCGTCCGGCCCGTCTCCTCAAGCTCGGACGGTATGAATATCGTCAAAGTTTGGCGCTTCAAGAGCGCATCCACGCGCTGGTCGCGGACGGTAAAGAGATCGATACCTGGATCGTGGTCGAGCACGAGCCGGTGATCACGCTCGGAAAAAATACAGCCCGCGAGCACCTGTTGCTCGGCGAGGCGGCACTCGCCGCGCGCGGGCTCGAGGTCGTGCAGGTCGGGCGCGGCGGCGACGCGACCTATCACGGGCCGGGGCAGCTGGTCGTCTATCCGATCGTCCGCCTTGCGCGCTTCCGGGAAGTCGCGCCGCTGGTCGGCGCCCTCGAGGACGCGACGATCGCGGCGCTCGCGCAGTTCGGCCTCGCGGCAGCGCGGCAGCCGGATCATCGCGGCGTCTACGTCGGTACGCGCGCTGTCGCGGCACTCGGACTTGCGGTCCGGCGCATGACCTCGCTGCACGGCCTGGCCCTCAACGTTTCGTGTGCGCTCGATTACGACCGCTTGATCGTGCCCTGCGGTCTGGCACGCTACGGGATCACCTCGCTCGCGCACGAGCTTGGCCGCGAGGTTGCGCTCGGCGAGGCGCGCGACGCGCTGCTCGGCGCAATCGCCGAACGCTTCGACCTGCGCTTCGAACGCGAGGCTCTCGCGTGCTGATCGATTTGGTTGCTCCCGAGCCCGCGCCGCGCAAACCGGACTGGCTCAAGGTTCGCCTGCCGTCCGGCGAACGCTACGAAGCCTTGCGCGCGAAGGTCGGCGAGTGGCAGCTGCACACCGTTTGCCAAGAAGCGCGCTGTCCGAATCTCGGCGAGTGCTGGGGTGCCGGGACGGCGACGATCATGATCCTCGGCGAGCTCTGCACGCGCGCCTGCCGCTTCTGCAACGTGCGGACCGGCAGCCCGCGCGGCGAGGTCGATTGGCTCGAGCCGCAGCGGGTGGCGGATGCCGTCGCGCAGCTCGGCTGGCGGTACCTCGTGCTGACCGCCGTCGACCGCGACGATCTGGCCGATGGCGGCGCCGCGATCTTCGCCGCGACGGTGCGCGCGATTGGGGCGCGCTCGCCGGCGGCCAAAGTCGAGTGTCTGGTCGGTGATTTCGCCGGCGACCTCGCGGCCCTCGAGATCGTGCTGGACGCGCGTCCCGACGTGCTCGCGCACAACCTCGAAACCGTCCGGCGCTTGCAGAGCACGGTGCGCGACCGCCGCGCCGGTTTCGCGCAGTCGCTCTCGATCCTGGCGCGGGCCGCGAGTTCGGGCAAGGTGCGCTACGCGAAGACCTCGCTGATGCTCGGCCTCGGCGAGTGCGAAGAAGAAATCGAGGAAACGATGGAAG
>JBOHTX010000048.1:0-11148 GCA_050733855.1 Vulcanimicrobiaceae bacterium | reverse complement strand
GGGCAGCAGCGTGAATCCGTCGATCTCGGGGAGCATCACGTCGAGCACCAGCGCCTCCGGCGCCCAGGTGCGGACCGCTTCGAGCGCCGCGCGACCGTCGCCGACCGTGCGGACGCTGAAGCCGGCTTGCCGCAGGCCGTACACGAGCATCTCCTGGATCGCAAGCTCGTCGTCGACGACGAGGATGCGCGCACCGAGCGTCTCCACCTTTCGTGCTTCGCGCCGCCGGGCGGGGTTCTTCTGAGCCCGGCATGCGCGGTTTATCGCGGCTTGGGGCGGCGCGTTGCCCGTTCGGCCCGCGCCTTGGGGCGGCGCATTGCCACGGCGGGGACGCCCGCACCGGCGCTCCTGCGCCGGCGCTACTCCCGCACTCGCCGCCTCCCGCCATCGTGGAAAGCCGCACGAGGGCGTGCGGTTCGTCGCCCCGCTCCTCATGGCTCCGGCGGCGAGCTGCGAGGCCCCGCCGCAGCAACGCGCCGCCCCAAGGCGCTCGTCTGGTGCGGTAAGAGGGTCTGGTGTAGGCGTATCGCCTCGGTCGCAGGTGTGAGATTCCCGGGTTGATGTCCGGTTACGGAGTGGTTTCCTGGTGGTTATCCGGTTGTCGTGGGGTTTCGGGAGTTGCCGCGGGGAAGACTGAGGCGAGCCCGACGTCGGCCATCGTATCGTTGTGAGACGTTGGGGAGGAGAGGATCGTGCCGGTGATGATGCGTGACGGATGCTGGGGTCGGGTGTCCGGCGCGACCGCCGCGAATGCGATGGCTGTTGCCGTTTTGTCCGTGCGCGCGCTCGGGAGACGGGTGCGGTGACGGCGCAGCCGCATGAGCCGCTCACGCAGGCTGAGTTTCTTGCGTGGGAGCTGCAGCAAGAAGCGAAGCACGAGTTCGTCGACGGCTACGTGTACCCGCTCTTCGGCGATCGCACGGCCGTGGGATTCGCGGGCGGGAGCGGGCGGCACAACCGTCTCGCCATCGGATTGACGCTCCGGATTGTACCCGCAGCTCGGCCGTGCCGAACGTACACCTCGGACATGCGTATCGAGATGGCTCGAAGCACGCGCTGCGCCGACGTGTTCGTCACCTGCGAGGAGCGCGATCGCGACGATGCGTTCGCGATGCACCATCCGAAGCTCATCGTCGAACTGCTGTCCGAATCGACCGCCCGCGACAACCTCGGGCCCAAGATGCGTGAGTATCAGACGATCGACACTCTCGAGGAGTACGCGACGATCGATTCGCGCAAGCGCTGGGCGCAGGTCAACCGGCGTCACGGCGGGAGCTGGAGGGCGGAACTTCCGGTGACGGGCGGCCGGCTGGAGCTGCGTTCGATCGGCCTCGTCATCGACCTCGACGAGCTGTATCGCGAGTGCGGTGTCGACCCGTAGCCTGTGCCGATCGCCCCGCCCGACGTACGCGAGCGGCCGGCTCCCTGCGCCCGCCGACGGCGAGCCCGCTTCCGTCTGCCCTAGCCCGGCCCTGCGAGCGCGGGTTTGCACGGCTCGATGGGGAAGAAGGAGGGGGCCCCATGCCGGCCATCGTTGTGAGACCTCGGTCTCCCGGAAGGTAGGATCGTGTCGGTCATCAAGCCGTTGCTGTTCAGCGGAAGCTCGAACCTCGAACTGGCCCGCGAGATCGCCCAGCGGATGGACTCGCGGCTGGGCAGCGCGCTCGTCGATAAGTTCAAAAACGACGAATGTCGCATCGAGATCAAGGAGAACGTGCGCGGCGCCGAGGTCTTCGTCGTGCAGTCGGTCTGTAAGGCGTCCAACGGCAATACCGTCAACGACTCCTTGATGGAGCTGTTGCTCATGATCGACGCGCTCACCCGCGCTTCCGCTTACCGGGTAACGGCCGTCATCCCGTACTACGGCTATGCGAAGCAGGACAAAAAAACCAAAGGCCGCGAGCCGATCTCGGCCAAACTGGTGGCGAATCTGCTCGAGACGGCGGGCGCGAAGCGGGTGGTGACGCTCGATTTGCACTCGCCGCAGATTCAGGGCTTCTTCGACTTGCCGGTCGACAATCTGGAAGCGGCGCCGACGCTCTGCAGTCATTTGCGCAGCCAAGGGCTCCAGGGCGAACGGATCGTGGTCGTCTCGCCCGATGCGGGCGGGGTCGCGCGAGCCGAGAAATTCGCGAAGAAACTGCGTTCGTCGGTTGCCGTCGTCTTCAAGCGCCGCCCGGAGCCGGACGTTTCGGAGGTCACCGAGATCACGGGCGACGTGAACGGGAGAATCGCGGTCGTGGTCGACGACATGATCTCGACCGGCGGGACGCTCGCCAAGGCCGCCGAAGCGCTGATCCGCCGCGGCGCGACCCAGGTGTACACCTGCGCGACCCACGGGCTGTTCGCAGCCGACGCGGTGCGGGTTCTCGAAGCGTCGCCGATCGAACGAATCATCGTGACCAACACCATACCGAACGCCGAGCTCGACCTCGGTCCGAAATTCCGGGTCCTCTCGATCGCGCAGATCCTCGCGGATGCGCTCAAACGGATCACCGCGAACCGCTCGGTCTCCGAGTTGTTCGCCCGCGACGAGCGCGACGAGGATGTCGCCCTCACCGTTCCAAGTGAACTCGCCTCCGCCGTTGCGGGCGGGTAGAAAGACGACATGAACGCCGCCGAGTCCAAGCTCGACCTACGCTCGCGCCCCGCGACCGGGACGACGAGCGCCATTGCCCTTCGCCGCGTGGGCAAGTTGCCCGCGATCCTGTACGGGCACGGCTCGCCGCCGCTGGCCGTCGAATGCGACCTCCGCAGCTTCGATGCGATTCTCCACGCCGGCGGACGCAATCGCCTGATCGACATTGCGCTCGATGGGCGTGGAGCCGAGACCGCCGTGATCCGCGAAGTCCAGCGCGACCCGATTTCGCGCCGCACGATTCACGCCGATTTGCAGCGGGTCTCGGCCACCGAGCAGATCGTTGCCTCGATTCCGCTCGTCCCCGTCGGCACGGCCGAAGGCGTGAAAAATGCGGGCGGCGTCATGGACGTCTTGCTGCGCGAACTCGACGTGCGCGGCCCCGCCAATGCGATCCCGGAACGGCTCGAGGTCGACGTCACGCGCCTGGGGATCAACGAGCACCTGTCGGCGGCCGACATCGTGCTGCCGGCGGGGCTCGAACTCGCCGTCTCCCCGGAGACGATCGTGATTGCGGTCGAGCCCTCGCGGACCGAGCGCGAAGCCGAAGTGCCGGCCGCAGCCACCGCGGCCGCTCCGGCGCCGAGCGAGGTTCCGACCGTCGCCGAAACGAGCGAACCCGCGCGCTGAGCGAGCTTCCCGGCGGGACGCGGATCGTCGCGGGCCTGGGCAATCCAGGCCCGCGCTACGAGCGCACGCGTCACAACATCGGCTTTCGCGTGCTCGACGAGGTCGCGTCGCGGCTCGGCGCCGGCTCCTGGAAAACCAAAGACGATGCGCGCCAAGTGCACGTCGCCGCCGCGCGCGTCGTGCTCGTCAAGCCGCTCTCGTACATGAACGAGAGCGGCGTGCCGCTCGCGCGGATCGCCGCATGGTGGAAGGCGCCGCCGGCCGGGCTGCTCGTGATCAGCGACGATCTCGATTTGCCCCTCGGGCGCTTGCGGCTGCGCCCGAGCGGCGGCAGCGGCGGCCACAACGGGTTGCGTTCGATCATCGAGCATTTCGGCGAAGATTTTCCGCGCTTGCGCGTGGGTATCGGGCGCGGGGACGAGGCCGACGCGATCGATCGGGTGCTCTCCCGTTTCGACGACGGGGAAGAGCGCGTGCTGCGCGAGGTCGTCGCGACGGCCGCCGAGGGCGTCGAGCGCTGGCTCGCGCAAGGGACCGCTGCGGCGATCCCGCTCCTCAACGGTTGGCGAGCGGCCGAAGATACGAAGGATGGACCGCCGGACGCGTGAATGTGATTTCATGCTGCGCGCGCAGGCCGCTGCCTTCGTCGTCCGAATCGACCGCTCGCCGCTCGACGAGCGCACCACCTTCGCGGGCGACCTCGCGTTCTTGCTCGAGCGCGGCCTGCGGCCGATCGTCGTCGGGCCCAGTGCCGAAGCGGCCCGCGCCTTCGTCCGCGCGCTCAACCGCGGTTCGAACGTCGCCGTCGGCCTCTGCGGCGCCGATGCCGCGCTCTTACCGACGGCCCGCGAGCGTGGCGTCGGTCGCGTGCAGACCGGAATTCTCGCGACCCTGACCAGCGCCGGCTACGTGCCGGTCGTCGAGCCGGTCGGCCTGAGCGTCGGCGGCGAGGAGATCGCCTGCTCGCCGGACGACGTCGCGGCGGCGATCGCGGCCGCGACCGAGGCGGTTCGCGTCCTCTTCTTCGACCGCGCCGGCGGACTCGTCGACCCCGAGTCGCAGGCGCTGCTCGCCGAACTCACACCGGCCGAGGCGCTCGTGCTCGCCGAACGCGACGATCTCGCCTGCGAGTTGCGCGCGATCGCGCGCGCGGCGGCAAGCGGCGTGCGCGCGGGCGTCGGCGCCGCGCAGATTCTCGATGGGCGGATCGCGCACGCAACGATCGTCGAGTTGCTGACCGATCGCCACCTCGGCACGCAAGTTTCCGGCAGCGTTTTCCTCGGCGCCGCGTAGCGGGCCGGACATTAGTCGCGGCAGGGGTCCGGTCGCCCTTGCGCGCGCGCGATCCGGCTGCCGAGCGGCGGGCTGTTCGAAAAGTAGAAGACCGAGAGCGGCGAGGGGCAGATCGGCGTCAGCGTTTCGTCGGCGATCCGCACGAAGGCGCGGACCGCGGCCACCCGATCGCCGGTCAGTGCGAGCGCGAAGGCGTCGGCGCGCGCTTCCAGGCCACGCGAGTAGCCGTTGTAGAGCGGCGCGCAGATCAGCCCCCCGAGCCCCATGAAGGCGAACACGAGCGGCAAGCGAGCCAGCGCGTCGTCGTCGCGCCGGAAGACGATCCGATCGGCGACGACCACCGAAAGTGCGGTGACGACGATGAACAACAGCGTCCAAAACAGCGAGAGCCGGAAGTCGTCGCCCACGACGTAGTGTCCGAACTCGCGCGCGGCCAGGAACAGTGCCTCGCGCGGAGTGGCGTCGGCGAGCAAGGCGTCGCTCAAGACGATCCGCTTGGTCGGCCCGAATCCGGAGAGGTCGGCAACGATCGCGGTCGAGCGCAGCGAGAGATCGGCGACCTCGATCGGCGCCTCACCGACGCCCGCCCGCCGCGCGAGCCGCTCGAGCGACGCCCGGAGCGGCGCCGTTTGCGGAAGCGCGTGATAGCGGGTGTAGAGCGGCGCCACCACCAGCGGTTCGAGAAACGCCATCAGCAGGGTGACGGCGACCAACCCGCCGATCGTGTAGAGATACCACAAGCGCGTGCGGTCGACGAGCCAGAACACGCAGGCGACGATGGTGCCCACGATCAGGGCGTCGAGCCCGGCGTTGATCAAGCCGTCGTGCGCCCACTGCAGCGTGTGTTCGTGGGTCAAATCGAAATCGTACTCGACTCGGAACTGCGCGAAAGCCGCGGGCAGGGAGGCCAGCGCTCCCAAGAGCACGAGGCTCGCGCCGTAGAGCCAGCGCATCGCAAAGGGCGCGCGTACGGCGCGCCGCAGCGCATCGCGCAAGCGCGCGGCGGCACCCGTCCTCCAGAGCGCGACGTACAGACCGATCTGCGCGAGCGCCCAGAAGAGAAACAGCGGCCGCGTGAAGCGGCGCAGCTCCTCCGCGATCCGCTGCCGGCGCCGATCGATCAAGGCGAAGGCCGAACGGTGGAGCAGTTCGCCGGCCGGCAACGCGCTGACGCGCCGGTCGACGAAGGCCGGCGCTGCGCTCGCGGGCTGCGCACGGACTCCCGCGACGCCGAGCAGCAGGAGCACCAGCGCCAACCCCAGGCGCCGCGCGAGCACCTTAACGGAGCGCTCGCAGTTCGCCGAGCAGTTCTTCCACGTCGGGGACTTCGCTTTGCTCGTACGGATAGAAATCGCCGAGCAGCGGGAAGCTCAAACCGCCGAGCGCATTGGCCAGCGCTCACCGAGGTGCGTCCCGAGTTCGAAATCCCGGTCGCTCATCGCGCGACCGCTTCGAGCGTTCCGGCAGCCGGCCCGGCTGGCGCCCCGGCGCTACGGCGCGACCGGGCGACCGCGATATAGCGGGGACACTGCGGGCCGTTCGGCTCGTTGCAGTAGCCGCGCACGCAGGTCGCCCCGGCCCGCACGAAGAGCGCGGGCGCGGCTTTCTTGGCCAGGCGCAGCATCGCGAAGGCCAGCTCGCGGATCTCCCACTGCGCGTTGTTGCAGGTGCGCAGCGTAAAGAAATCGAGCAGCGCGCGCGCGTTGGCGGTCACCACGATCTGCGTCTGGGCCGCGTTGGGCAGCGCGAAGCGCGCGTCTTCGGGTGGGGTGCCGCTCGCGAGCGCCTCGTGATAGAAGGCGTCGATCTGTGCCATCAGCGCCTCGTAGCGCGCGCGCAAGTCGGGCTGCGCGGCGAGCGAGGGCGGGGTCACGTACGGAAAGGCGCCTTTGATCGCGATGTAGCGCTGGCTCTTCTGTTCGAAGGACATGTGGCGGTGGCGCACGAGCTGGTGCGTCAGCGCGCGCGAGACTCCCGAGACGCCGAAGGTGAACATCGTGTGCTCGAAGGTCGAGAGGTGGCCGGCATCGCGCACGCGCGCGACCATCTTCTCGATCTCGCCCTGCGTCCAGCCCTCGTCGATCGTTTCGATATCGCGCGGGCTATAGCAGTTGCGGGCCGCGGTCGCGACCGCGCGTTCCGGGTCCGGTGAAGCGGCAAGCAAGACGACCTTGAGGGCCATTCGGCGCGCTTCGCCATGCCGCCGGCCGGACCCGGCTTCGGGCTCGCCGCGACCGGCACGCCGAGCGCTCGCCGCGGACGATCCCCTCCGGAACCCTTCGGCCGACGTTCGGCAACGTCGGTCGGAGCCGAGCGCCGGCGCACGGAAATCCTCGTAGACTTTACAGGCCGCGTCGCCGCGCTCGGCGCCGAAAGCCGATAGCTTGAAGGTGAGCTACTCGCCTCTTCGCCAACGTCGACCGGCCGGAGAGCGCGGGCAGGTCATGCCGATCTTCGTCATAGCGCTCGTCCCAATCTTCGCGTTTGCCGCGCTCGCGATCGACGCGAATTCCTGGCGCAACGACCAGCGCCTTCAGCAGACCGCCGCCGACAGTGCGGCGATCGCCGGAGCCGCCGAACTCGCGTACCCGAACGGCAGCGCCGCACCGGCTCTATACGTTACCGCCGCAAAGACCGCCGCTGCGAACAACGGCTTCAGCGACGGCGGCAACGCGACGGTGACGGTCAACAGCCCCCCGGCTTCCGGTCCGTACGCAACGAATCCGAACGCGGTTGAGGTGCTCGTCACCGCCAACCACGCCAACTTCTTCGCCAAAGCGTTCGGGTCGGCTCAGCAAAGCATCACCACCCGGTCCGTTGCGGTACTGGACGGGGATTCCGGCGACTGCGTCTACGCACTTCACTCGAGCGGGACCCCGATCCTCGTCAACGGGAGCTACCTCGACGCCCTCTCGTGCAACGTCGTAACGAACGGAAACTGGCTCCTCAACGGCGGTACCGTCGGTGCGGCAAACATCGGTGTGGTCGGAACGATCACCACCAACGCGGGTTCGTATCCCGAAGCGAAACCGGCTGCGACCCTGCCGGTCGGCGACCCGTGCCAATCGTTCGCGGCCTGCGCCAACCTGACCGATTCGCCGCCCGATACCTCGAGCTGCACCTACGACAACGAACTCGTCAACGGCGGAACGGGGTCGCTACAGCCGGGCGTCTACTGCGGTACCACCATCTTCAATGGCGCGTCGGTCTCTTTGAGTCCGGGGCTCTACGTCTTCACCGGGCAAGTGATCGAGAACGGCTCGAGCTTCTCGGGGACGAGCGTCACGATCGACAATGCGACCAGCGGAGCGATCTTCAACGGGGCAAGCACCAGTTTGAGCGCGCCGACAACCGGGCCCTACGCGGGGCTGCTCTACTATCAGCCGCCGAGCAATACCACGACCGCAATCATCAACGGAAGTCAGACCGGAGGCTGCCCGATACCGTCGCGGTCGACGTTTGCCGGAGCCTAGTACGCGCCATCGGCGCAAGTCAAGGTGAACGGCAGCACCTGGGATCCCACGACCATCATCGCCGGATCGATCACCCTCAACGGCGGCAGCATCTGCGCGACCGTTCCCCTCGGCGGTCTGCCGATCAAGCACGCAGTTCTCGCGGAGTGACTACCATGCGACGTCAACGATCGAAGCTCTCAGCGAAGCAACATGGTCGCCAGGCCGATCGCGGGCAGGCGGTGATGGAGATCGCACTCCTGGCGCCGTTTCTGCTGCTCATGCTGGTCGGACTCACCGATATCGGACGATATACGTACTTTGCGATCGAAGTGAACAACGCCGCTCGGGCCGGAGTGCAGTACGGCAGCCAGAACCAGGTCACGGCGCTCGATTCGACCGGCGTGACGACGGCCGCCCGCAACGACGCGCCCAACTTGCCGGCACCGCTGACCGTCGCGGCTTCCTATTCCTGCAAGTGCGCCGACGGCTCCGTGGCCGACTGCCACTCGACCACGAACTGTGCAACCTCCCATGAACTCGTCTACGTCCAGGTACAAACCAGCGAGACCTTTCCGGCGACGATTCGCTTTCCCGGGCTTCCGGCCACGCTGACCGTCAACGGCAACGCTTTGATGCAGGTTCAATAGTGGGCCGGCGAGAGTTCCAGCGCGGCGGCATCATGCTGGAGTTTGCGGTGGTCGCCCCGATCTTCTTTCTGATGATCTTCGCGATCTTCGACTTCGGCGCGGCCTTGTACCAGTATGGACTGGTCGACAACGCGGCGCGCCTGGGGAGCCGCTATGCGATCGTGCGCGGTTCGGGCTGTCTGCCGGCGCTGTCCGGCTGCCCGGCAACGAACGCCAACGTGCAATCGTACGTCGTTTCGCAGTCGCCCGGCATCGATCAAAACACCCTCCACGTGACGACGACCTGGCCCGGCGGGAACCCCGGCTGCACGAGCACGAATCCTCCCTATAACGGTGCCGGCTGCGCGGTGACGGTGACCGCCAACTACACGTTCCACTTCATGCTGCTCGCCGGCTATCTGCCGCTCAATATGTCGAGTACCTCCAGCATGGTCATTTCCCAGTAACTCGCGAGGAGCCGCGGCACCTATGCGTCCAAGCCCGCAAACACCGCTGCGACGTCGATCGCGAGTCCCGGGAATTCCTCGGGTGCAACGACGCTGCCCGCCGCGAACGAGCGCGTTTCGCGCGCCGACTCGACCGCGATCGAGCGCGTTCCGGGATCGACGTTCAGGACGAGCGTCGCGCCGTAACGGAGATAGAGCTTCGTCTTTCGTCGGATTCGGCGTTCCGAATCTTCCGGGGACCGGACCTCAACGGCGATGTCGGGCGCAAACGGCGGCATCTCGCGCTCGCGTCGAGCGAGCGGCGCGAGCCTGGCGCGCGAGATGAAGGCGACATCGGGCACGAGGGTCACACCCTCCGCCAAATAGACGCGCCACTCGACGGCAACGTCGCCGTGCGCGGCGGCCCAGGCAGCGAGCATCGTGCAGAGCCGCCCCGCCACCATCCCGTGCGTCCGCTGCAGGCTCACCTTCTCGTGGATCGCGTGGTCGAAGACTTCCTTGTAGGGCCGCTCGTCCAGCCAGGCGTCGATCGAGAGCATATGTTCCTCATACCGACCTTATCACGCGTCGGCGCGTGACGACAAGGTCGAGAGGCTTACGAACGCTCGGGCGAGGCGTCCGGCGGTTTCGGCGCGAGCGGTCGCGCGGGATTGCCCGCCACGCGAGCACCGGCGGGAACGTCGCGGGTCACGACGGAGCCGGCACCGGTCAGCGCGCCGTCGCCGATCACGAGCGGCGCGACCAGCGACGAGTTCGAGCCGATGAAGGCATCCTTGCCGATCGTCGTGCGGTGCTTGCGCTCGCCGTCGAAGTTGCAGGTGATCGTACCGGCGCCGACGTTGCTGCGCTCGCCGACCTCGCTATCGCCGAGGTAGGTGAGGTGCCCGGCTCTGACGCCGGGCGCGAGCTGCGAGGCTTTGATCTCGACGAAGTTGCCGATGCGCGCGGCGGTCCCGACCGTCGTACCGTTGCGGAGGTGAGCGTAGGGGCCGACCTGCGCGTAGTCGCCGATCGTGCTCGCCACGATCACGCTTTCGGTGACGACCGCGAAGGCCCCGATCCGTGCGCCGTCGAGCCGCGTATTCGGCCCGATCTCGGCGGACGCGCCGACCACCGACTTCCCGCGGATCGCCGTGTTCGGATAGATCGTGGCGTCCGGCGCGAGTTCGAGATCGGGTTCGAGATAGGTCGTCTCGGGATCGACGATCGTCGTGCCGGCGCGCATGTGCGCTTCGCAGAGCCGGCGGCCCAGGAGCGCGCGCGCGGCCGCCAACTCGATCCGGTCGTTGACGCCGAGCACGGCGTTCGGCTCCTCGGCAACGACCGCCGCGAGCGGCGCGCCGCTGCGCGCGAAGTGCGCGACCACGTCGGTGAGATAGTATTCACGCTGCGCGTTCTCGCGCCCGAGCCGCTCGAGCGCTTCGCGCAAGCCGGGCTCGCGAAAGGCGTAGAGGCCGGCGTTGATCTCGTCGATCGCACGCTCGGCGGCACTCGCGTCGCGCGCCTCGACGATCCGCTCGACCCGCTCGCCGCGCCGCACGATCCGTCCGAAGCTTCCGGGCGACTCGAGCCGCGCGGTGACGAGCGCACCGGCGCCGTCGCAGGCTGCGAGCGTGCGGCGCACGAGTTCAAGCTCGACGAGCGGCATATCGCCGTTGAGGACGAGCACCGTGCCGTCGCGCGGCGCCAACCGTTCGAGCGCAACCCGGGTCGCATCGCCCGTGCCGAGCTGCGGTTCCTGCAGCGCGGCGACGGCCTGCGCGACTCCGGCGTCGGCCGCCAACGCAGCGAGCTGCGGCGCGAGGTCGGCGCTCGTCACGACGACCAGCTCGTCGATCGCGAGTTCGCGCAACGCTCGCAAGACCCACCACAGCATCGGGCGGCCGCAGAGTGTATGCAGCACCTTCGGACGCCCGCTGCGCATGCGCGTTCCCTTTCCGGCGGCCAGCACGATCGCGCGCAAGCTCACGCGGCGCTCCCGTTCGCAGCGAGAGCCTCAAGCTCGCGCAACCACGACTCGCGTTCGGCGTTGGTCGCGC
>JBOHTX010000047.1:0-11178 GCA_050733855.1 Vulcanimicrobiaceae bacterium | reverse complement strand
GGCCCGGCGTGCGGCGGCGCGCGGTCGCCGGCAAGCCGATTTCGGCCGGCGAGAGCGCAGCCCGCCGGCCGCGCAGGAAGTCGGCTAACTCAGCGCGGCGCACGGAGCGCGTCGACCGAGCAGCGCACCGAGCGTGAGAAGTCTCTTCCTAGAAAACCACTCTGCTTCACGCCGGTCATGCCCCGCTCTATCATCCGCGTGCAGAACCCTCCACACCAAAGGGACACCATCATGCAGAACCATCTTGCTACCGCGCTCGTATCCGCAACTGCGCTCTTTGCCCCGACCATCGCTTGCGCCGCAAGCGCACCCGTGGCTTTCACGGAAGCGCCGGTCCACCTGATATCGTGCGAGATGAGTAGCATTCGCTATGTCGGCAGCCCGTTCCTATCCCCGTTCGATATCGACACGCTGCATTACCGCTTCGTCAACTACTCGCAAGTCCCCGCAACGCGCGTCGTCGTCGAGTACGACGGCACGAGTGCGACCCAGAAGATCGTCGCCGACGGGTCCTTCGCGCCGGGCGTCGCGATCGAACGCGAGTCTGTGACGACGCTCCCGCTCGGCGAAGGAAGTTCGTCGCAGTGCCGGCTCACGAGCGTCTCGCTCGCGAACGGGATGTCGTGGAACGCCTCCACGGAAGCGACCGCCGCTGCCCCGGCCGGTGGGGCCAACCGGCAGTAATCGCGACGAGTGCGGGCCTCAGCAAGCCGTTTTGCCTAAGACGGCCTCTGTCCGGCTCGTCCGAGCCCGTTTCATTGCCGTTACACGTAACTCAACATCGCCGTGCGACGAACCGTTTGGGAGGGACCTCAAAATGGCACCGCAAGCCGCTTTCGGAATCAGCACTGTGCTCAGTTTTGTCGCTTGGGGACTGGTGGCGCGCTACGCTTGGCCGGCCCTGCTCCGGCTACGGCGGGACCACGCAATCCGCAGGTTGCTCATCCTGCATAGCTTCCGCTTCATCGGCTTGGCCTTTCTCGTCCCCGGCGTGGTTGCCGCCGATTTGCCGGCCGCCTTCGCCGTACCGGCGGCCGGCGGCGATCTCGCGACGGCGATTCTTGCGCTACTCGCGCTCGCAACGCTCGGAGGGCGGATCGGCATCGCCCTGACGTGGACCTTCAACCTGTGGGGCACCGTGGATCTGCTCAACGCCTTCTACCAGGGCAATCGCGCGGGGCTCGCAGCCGGGCAGTTGGGCGCGGGCTACTTCATCGTCACCGTCTTGGTGCCGCTGCTCCTCGTCACGCATGCGCTCGTCTTCCGGCTCTTGCTGCAACGCCGCAACGCGGAGACGGTGCGCACCGTGCAAGCGGCGTAGGTGCTCACCGAGCGGATTGTGCCTCTTCGCGCGCCTTGACCAAGCGTAGAACCGCTTCGTTGTAGGGCGTCGGGACGCCGACGCGCCGACCTGCGGCGACGATCGCGCCGTTGACGGAGTCGATCTCCGTTCGCACGCCGAGCGCGAGGTCGATCGCGAGCGAATTGCGCAGCTCCGCGCTCGCCAGGGCCGTCGCGCGAACGTACGCCCAAGGATCGGCGAAGGGCAGGTTGACGTGGTGTGCGCGCGCAACGGCCGCGCCTTCTGCAGCGAGCGCTCGGGCCAACTCGCCCGCATGCTCGCCCGCGGCGACGACACCGTTGGGGCCGTCGACGAGCGCGGCAACCGGGTTGAGGGCCGCATTGACGATCAGCTTGCCCCACAGGTGCGGGCGGATATCGTAGGCGCTGCGCGTTTCCAGGCCGACGCTCTGCAAGAGTTCGACGACCGCGCGGACCGTTTCGGTCGAGGCCCCGGCCGAACCGACGATCGTCGAACCGATCCCGACTCGCCGCGAATGGCCCGGCCCCAGCGCCAACGCGTACTCGTCGGTGACGCCGAGCGCCAGCGGCACGTTCGAGCCGAGCGCCGCTTTGATCGCGCGGTCGTTGCCCAGGCCGTTCTGCAGCGAAACGATCGGCATCGCCGGATCGAGTTGACCGGCATACGGTCGCAGGGCCCCCAGCGTATTGTGCGCTTTGACGAAGACGAACAGAAAATCGCTCGCGGCCGCGCGTAACGGATCGGTCGTTGCTCGGGCCGGCCGCACCGAACCGTCGTCGAGTGCAACGCCGCCACGGGCCTCGATCGCCGCGACCAACTCCGGCCGAATGTCGACGAGCCACACGTCGCAGCACGTAGCGAGCCGCTCGGCGAAGAGTGTGCCCATCGCGCCCGCGCCCAAGATCGTCGCGCGCTGCCGCCTCACAGTTCGAATTGGAGGCCGATGACCGTGCGGCGCGAGCTGTGCAAAAGGTCGCGTTCGCCGCCGAAGAGTTGGAATTTCGGCGCGATGAAGGCGTTGAGATAGCCGTCGAAGGTCGGATGGCGCAGATCGTAGGCGCGCCCTTCGAATCCGAAGGTTCGTCCGGCGATCGTGGTCACGAGCCCCAGGCGCGAATACTCCACGCCGCCGCCGTACGAGAATCCCGCGCGGCGGTGGACGAGCAGCGCAGTCGCGGTCGAGGTCCCGGAGCCGATGTCGTCGGCTCCCAAAATGAGCCCGGTGCTGCCATGCGGGAGGACCAGCAGGTTGACGTCGCTCTGGGGGCCGCGGTCCGCAGTCAGGAGCGGCGAAACGTTGCGGTTTGCACTCCCCGGCCGCTGCGCCGAGAGCACGCCGACGCGCACTTGCAGTTGCACGAGATCGCTCGTGAAACGGTTCAGGCGCGCGCGCAGCGCGGCGATCCCGGGGGCCGGGGTCGCCTTACTGCCGGAAAGCGGCGGCGCCGCGGCCGGCGAGGCGGGCGTGGCCGGAATCAGCGGCGCCGAGGTCGGCACGTAGCCCGGCGGCGTCGGGCTCGGCACCGGCGCCGGAGTCGCGCCTTCGTCGACCCCGTACACGCTGGAACGCCCGCCGAGCTCTGCGAGCAACGAATCGACCCGCTGCGAGGTGGCATCGAGTTGCGCGACCGTGTCGCGCAACTGGGCCTGCGTCTGCGGGTCGCCGGTCACGGTCCGCAGGTCGCCGGTGAGCGCAGCGAAGGTCTTGGCCGTGAGCGCGAAGTCGCGCGCGGTTGACAGGAAGTTGCGTTTGACGCTCGGGTCGGTCGCGATCCCTTGCAGCGCGTCGACGGTCTTGCCGAACGATTTCGAAGTCGAGACGAGCTGCGCCAGCAGCGTGTTGACTTGCCCCGAGTTCTGCGCCACGGTCGCGTCGAGGCGGCCGGTCAGGTCGTTGAGATTACGGCTCGAGACCGCGATCGACGCTTGGAGCGTGTCGGCGATCTCGCGGCCTTGGCCGCTCAGCGCCGTCAGCGACTGGTTCGCGTTGCGGGTCAGCGCGTTGGCATTGGCCAGCGTCCCTTGCAGCTCGTGCAACAGGCGGGGCTCGGACGATTGCAGGGTCGCGAGGATCGCATCGAGCCGTTTGACTTCGCCTTGGCCCTGCGCGAGCAAATCCGAGATGGTCGCCGGATTCGCCCCGACCGGTTCCTGCCCGATCGGCAAAATCTCATGCGGAAGCGTGGCGATGTGGCGGGTCGCGCCGGCAGGCGGCACGATCAGCACGGTCGGCTCGCCGGTCAGCGGGGCCTGAATCAAGAAGCGCGAGCCGACCGGGATATCGTATCCCGGCTTGATCGCGAGGATCACCCGGGTCGAGTAGTCGGGCAGCAACTCGATTTGGTCGACGACCCCGACCCGCACCCCGCTGAGATAGACCAGCGCCGCACTGTGGAGACCGGCCGCACTCTCGAAGCGGACGCCGATCTTGTAGCCGCGCGCGCGCGCACCGAAATCCGAGAGCACGTAGAAGACGGCGAAGACCGCGATCAACCCCAGGATCGTGAACAGCCCGACTTGCGCTTGTTTGTTCATGCCGTTGTGTCCTCGCCCTAGATCGGGATCGGACCGACCTCGCTTCCCTGTAAGAATTGCTGCACGATCGGGTTGGGCGAGCGTTTGATCTCGGCGGTCGGCCCGTACGCGATGATCGCGCCCTCGAAGAGCATCGCGACGTAATCGGCCATGGCGAAGATGCTATCGAGATCGTGCGAGACGACGACCGCCGTGCCGCCCAATTTTTCGCGAAGCCGCTTGATCGTATCGGTCAGCACGTGGGTGATGATCGGATCGAGTCCGGTCGTGGGCTCGTCGTAGAGCACGAGGTCCGGTTCGGTGACGACCGCTCGCGCGAACCCGACCCGCTTGACCATCCCGCCGGAGAGTTCGGCCGGCATGCGGTCGCGCACGTCGGCGAGACCGACCGTCTCGAGCGTCTCCATCACCGTCCGTTCGATTTCCGGCGCGCGCAGGCGGGTGTGTTCGCGCAGCGGCAGCGCGACGTTCTCGAAGACCGAGAGGCTATCGAAGAGCGCGGCAAATTGAAACGCAAAACCGATCTTGCGCCGAAAGTCGATCAGCTGGCGGCCGTGCAAGCTCGCCAGGTCGACTCCCCGCACGATGACCCGTCCGGCGTCCGGCCGCCGCAAGCCGTTGACCAGCCGCAAGATCGTCGACTTGCCGGCTCCCGAGAGCCCGATCAGACAGGTGATGGCGCCGGTGACCACCTCAAGCGTGCAGTGTTCGAGCACGACCTTTTCGCCGAAGGAGAGCGCCACGTCTTCGATCGAGGCGATCGTCACGAACCCGAACCGAAGAGGAACAGCGAGAGAAAGAAGTTCGAGATGAAGATCAAGATGATCGAGATGACGACTGCCGCCGTGGTGGCTTTGCCGACCCCCGCCGCTCCGCCGCGCACCCGCAGCCCCTGGTAGCAGCCGACCAGCGCAATGATGGCGCCGAACACCAGCCCCTTCGCCATCCCCTTGAGAAAATCGGCAAAGTGGCTCGAGGCGCGCGCCGAATCGATGAAGATTTGGTAGCTGATCTGGGCCTGCGCGTGCGCCAAGTACATGCCGCCCAAAATCGCCACGATATCGGCGAAGATGATCAAGATCGGCAACATGACGAGCAGCGCTACCAGGCGCGGCACGACCAGCATTTGGACCGGCGAGAGCCCGAGGGCCTCGAGCGCTTCGATCTGCTCCGTGACCACCATCGATCCAAGCTCGGCGGCGATCGCCGCGCCGGCGCGACCGGCGACCACGACGGCGGTTAGCATCGGCCCCAGTTCGCGCGAGGTGGTGTAGGCGACCGCGCCGCCGACGATCTCGACGAAACCGAGCTTGCGGGCCTGGCCGGCTGATTCGAGCGAGATGACCATGCCCGTGAACAGCGAGGTCAAGAGCACGATCACGGTCGATTGAACGCCGAGCAGATAGGCCTGCGAGAGCGTCTCGCCCAGGCGCACCCGCAGGCGCGCGATGTAGCCGCCCGATTCACCCGCGAGCGTCGCGACCCCGCCCGCATATTCGAGAAAGCCGAGCGATCCTCTCCCAACATCCTCGAGGACCTTCATCTGACAGCCGCACCGCTGGTGCGGTTCGTCGCCCCGCTCCTCATCGCGCGCCCAGTTCCCGCACGCGTGCGAGGACGCCTTGCAATGCGGCGACGCGGGCCGCGCCGACGCCGCGCTCGGCGGCCAGGTTAAACTGCAGTTGCTGCACGCGCGCGAGCCGCTGCTCGACCGAACGGAGCCGCCGCTGTGCCTCGCGTTCGAAGCCGCGGAAGTAGCGCTCGACCTGCGCGAGGTAGCGTCGCACGGCGCGGGCGTCAGCCGTGCCGGATCTCAGCTCCGCCTCGAACCGGACCTGAGCCCTGCGCATCGAGCGCCCGCTCAGCGCAAAGCTCCCGACTTCTGCGACAAATGCGGCCAGCGCCGGCGGTGCAAGCCGCCCCTCAGCGCTCATCTACCGCCTCGAGCGCGGCGCGCTGCAGCGCGAACAACTCGCCGATCCCCTGGGCCGCCAGCGTCAAGAGCAGGTCGAGTTGCGGGCGATCGAAACTCTGCCCTTCGGCGGTCCCCTGCACTTCGACGAAGCGGCCTTCGCCGGTCATCGCGACGTTCATATCGACATCGGCGCGGCTGTCTTCGTCGTAGGCGAGATCGAGCAACGGCACGCCACCCACGATTCCGACGCTAACGGCCGCAACCGGTGCGCGCAAGGGCGAGCGTACGAACGGCCCGGTCCGTTCGAGCGCAAGCGCCAGCGCAACGTACGCCCCGGTGATCGCCGCCGTGCGGGTCCCGCCGTCGGCTTGCAGGACGTCGCAGTCGACCACGAAGCTGCGCTCGCCGAGCGCCTCCAGATCGGTGACGGCCCGCAACGCGCGCCCGATCAAGCGCTGAATTTCATGGGTGCGGCCACCGATCCGTCCGCGAGCCGATTCGCGCTGCGTACGCTCTTGGGTCGCGCGCGGCAGCATCGCGTACTCGGCGGTCACCCAGCCGCGTCCCTTGCCGCGCAGCCAGGGAGGGACCCGCTCTTCGAGCGATGCGGCGCACAGCACGCGCGTGCGGCCGACCGAGATGAGCGCACTGCCTTCGGCGAAGGCCAGCGCCCCGATTTCGAAGGCGACCGGGCGTAACGCTTCGGAAGCGCGCCCATCCGAGCGCGTAACACTTTCGAGCGGCATCGCTCCATCGTGCGCCGACCCGACGAGCGGAACCTTCGGGCGCGCGCCCCTATTCGACCGTGACGGTCTTGGCCAGGTTACGCGGCTGGTCGACGTCCTTGCCCTCGATATCGGCCACGTGGTAGGCCAACAATTGCAATGGCACCACGTTGACGATCGGCGAGAGCAGCTCGTCGACGGTCGGCACCCACAGCACGTGGTCGGCGAGCGCGGCCGCTTCCCGATCGCCATAGTTGGCGATGACGACCGTGATCGCTTCGCGGGCCTTGGCCTCGGCCAAATTCGAGAGCATCTTCTCGCGCACGCGACCCTGGGTCACGATCGCGATCACCGGAACCTTGGCATCGAGCAGTGCGATCGGACCGTGCTTCATCTCGCCCGCGGCGTACCCCTCGGCGTGGATGTAAGCGATCTCTTTGAGTTTGAGTGCGCCTTCGAGCGCGGTTGGAAAGTTGACGTAGCGCCCGACGTAGAGCGCGCTGCGCGCCCGGCGCAGCCGCCGGGCGATCTTACGAATGTCGTCGGAATCGTTGAGGCAACGGTCGATCGCGGCCGGCAACAGACGCGTGTGTTCGGCGATTTCCCGCAAGCGCTCGGGCGCTTCGCTGCGCCGCACCCGCGCCAGGTAGAGGGCGAACAGCACCATCGCGATCGCCTGCGAGAGATAGGTCTTGCTGGCGGCCACGCCGATCTCGGGGCCACCGCGGGTGAACAGGGTTCCGTCGGCGAGGCGAGTGAGATGCGAACCCAAGACGTTACAGATGCCGAGCACCGTCGAATCGGCGGCAGCCGCGATCTTCACAGCCTCGATGGTATCGGCCGTCTCGCCCGATTGCGAGAGTGCAATCGTGAGCGTGCGCGCATCGAGCGCGCGGTCACCGTAACGGAATTCGCTGGCGAGTTCCATTTCGACGGGGAGCTTGCAGAGCGCGCGCAGCAGATACATCCCGACCATGCCCGCGAAATAGGCCGAGCCGCAACCCGTGATCGAGATCTTGGTGAGCGCGCGCAGCAGCGACTCGTCGAGTCGCAGCTCGCTTGCCAACTGCGCGTCGCCGCTCTCGTCGATCCGCCCTGCCAGCGTTTCTTTGACGACGCTCGGCTGCGCGAAGATTTCCTTGAGCATGAAGTGCTTGAAGCCGTCCTTCTCGGCCGAGCTTGGATCCCACATGATCTGGGTGATCTCGCGTTCGACCGGGTTGCCCTCGAAATCGTAGAGCGCATAGCCGCCGCGCTCGATCACGACCATCTCGTTCTCGCGCAGGATCACCTGCTTGCGGGTGTACTCCAGGATAGCGGGGGTATCGGAGGCGACGAACATCTCGCCGTCGCCGATCCCAACCACGAGCGGGCTCGCTCCGCTGCGTGCGAACACCAGGCGTTCCGGGGCATCGGAGGAGATCACGCCGAGTGCGAAGGCTCCGCGGAGTTCGCGCAGCGCGGCTCGCACCGCCGCCAGCAGATCGCCGCGGTCGTAGGCTTCGATCAGGTGCGCGACCACTTCGGTATCGGTCTCACTGCGAAAGGTGTGGCCCTCCGCTTGCAGGCGCTCGCGCAAGAGCGCGTGGTTTTCGATGATGCCGTTGTGGATCACCGCGATCTTGGCGGCGCAATCGAGGTGGGGGTGGGCGTTGGCATCGGAGGGCCGGCCGTGGGTGGCCCAGCGGGTGTGGCCGAGGCCGATCCGGCCCGCCAGCGGCTCGCCGTCCAGGCGCTCGGCCAGCCGCGCGAGCTTGCCCTCGGCCTTGGAGCCGAGCAGCGCCCCGTCGCCGTCGATCACCGCAATCCCGGCGCTATCGTAGCCGCGGTACTCGAGACGGCGCAGCGAAGCGAGGATGATCGGAACGCATTCGCGCCCGCCGACGTAGCCGACGATCCCGCACATGCGCCGCTACTTGATCCCTTCCCGGGTCCGGGTGTAATCGATCTTGCCTTCGGCTACTTCGTTGAAAGCCGTCGAGACCGGCTTGTTGGGGTTCGAGCGCTCGGTCAGCGGCGGCGCGCCGTTATTGAGCTGCTTGGCACGCTTGGTCACGACGTTGACCAAGGTGAACTTGGAATCGACGTGCGCCAACAGCCGATCGAGGTCTCCGAAAACCGATTCGCTCATGCATTCTCCACGCGTTCAAAGGCGTCGTCCGGGTAGTGATGGATTCGAAAGCGTTCGGCCCGTACGATCGCCTCGAGGTCGTCGACGGCCGGTAGCGCGTCGTGGCGCTCCGGCGGTGCCTGTTCGTTGATGACCACGTAATCGAACTTGCGGATTTGGCGGAGTTCTTCGTGCGCGATCGCGAGCCGTTCGGCGATCTCGTCGTTGGATTCGGTCCGCCGCGCCGCCAGACGCAAACGCAAGTGCGAAAACTTGTCGGGAAGCAAGAAGATCAGCACGGCTTGCAAAAAGGCGGTTTTGACCGCTAGCGCGCCGTTGACCTCCGGCTTCATAATAACGTCGTAACCCTCGAGAAGGGTTCGCTCGAGGAAAGCGCGCGGCGTCCCGTACTGCTCGCCGTTGTACTCGCGGGTCTCTAAGAACTCGCCGGCCGCAGCTTTTCGCTCGAACTCGAGCCGGGAGAGGAAGAAATAATCCTCGCCCGCGCGTTCGCCGGGGCGGACCGCACGCGTCGTCGCGGAGACCGAATAGCGCAGGCGCGGCACCCGCGCCCGCAGCGCGTCGACGAGCGTATCCTTTCCGGCCCCCGACGGACCGGAGACGACGAAGAGCAACCCTGGCCCCTGCACGACGCGTTGTTGAACAACGGGGCGCCGTGCCCCCCGGTTGACAACGGGGCGGCGTGCCCCGGTTGGACAACGGGGCGGCGTGCCCCCCGTTCACCCCCGGGCCGCCACTCGGCGGCCCCGATGTTCCCCAATGCTGCCGATGATTGGATTGCGCGATCGAGGGTGCGGCCTGTTGCGCTCGCGGGGTTGGAGCGCGGCGCTCGGGTAACGACGAGAGGGTGCAGCCAAACGGCGATGGGGTGCGGCCGCGGCCCGGCGTCCGCTTCCCGCTCAGGACGCTCCTTGGCCTCGTCCTCGTGGCCGCGCTCGTCCTGCTCTTCCGCAATCCGCTGATCGAGGCGATGCTGGTCGCGCTGGCCCACGCCGGCGGGTACTCGCTCTCGCTCGGTTCGCTCGACGCCGGCTTCTCCGGGGCGCTGGCGGAGCGAGCCCGCCTCACGACGCTTGGTGGGGAACCCGTCTTGCGCGCCGAGCGAATCGAGCTGCGCTACTCGGCGCTCGGCCTGCTCCGGGGAACGCACCCCTTCGGCGTGCGCGAGCTGGTGCTCGTGCGACCCCACCTCACCCTGATCCACCGGCCCGACGGGAGTTGGAACGTGCCGCTTCCGAGCGGGGCCGCGGGCGCCGGGGCTACGACCGGAAGTGCGCTTCCGGCGCTCGACCTGCGGGTCGTCGACGGCAGCCTCGTCTCTCTCGATGCGACGCAACTCGATCCGCGCAGCCGGCGGCTCGCACTCGAGCGGCTCGCGCTCGCTCTCCGCCTCCGCGGTGACCGGGCCCCGGGCAGCCTGCGGGGCTCCTTCGAACTGGTCGAACCGGGTGGCCGCTACCCGGCGACCGTGCGCGGACGTTTCGAGCCTGGGAGCGGCGGGTTCGCGCTTGCGACCCTCGCGGCGCCTCGCGTGGCGCTGGCGCCGGTCGTCAACGCCGTGCTCAATACCCCGGCCTTCCGCCTGGAAGCCGGCAACGCCGAGCGTCTGAGGGTCCGGGTGTGGGCCTTCCGGAGCCGGACGGGAACGCTCGCGCCGCACCTGAGTGCTTGGGCGGCGCTCTCCGGCGTTCGCGCCCAGGTCGGCGGCCTGAGCGCCCCGTTGCGGGCCGGCCACGGCATCGCGCAGGCGTTCGACGGCACGCTCGTCTTTCCGAAGGTCGCCGCGACCTTCGAGGGGGTTCCGGTGACGATCAGGGGCGGGCTCTACGGCACACCCCGACCGCGGCTTCGTTTGGGGATCGCAGGCAGCGGACTGCTCGAACGGCTCATTTCGCTGGCGCCATCGGCCGCTGCGACGCATCCGAGCGGCTCGCTCGGATTCCGGCTGCTGGTCGAGGGCCCGCCGCAGGCGCCCCTCGTGCTAGCGCGGCTTGCCTCGCCGCAGGCATCGCTCTCCGGAATCCTGCTGCGCCGATTGCATGCCTTGGTCGCGCTCCGCGGCGCGGAGGTCACGATTTTCGATGCCGCCACCGACGCGCCGGCTGCCGGCGCTGCCGTCGCGCTGCGCGGCTCCGCACACTTGGAAGCGCATCCTCGCTTCACGCTGGCAGCGAGCATCCGCGCCTCGACGGAGGGCCTCCCAGCGCTTGCGGCCGCCCAGGCGCTGCTCGGGCCGATGACGCTGCGCGGGACCGCCGTCCTTCTCGGAACCGCCGCCGCACCGCAGGGCGCGCTGGTCGCGAGCGGCGCGACGGTAACGCGCCGGTTGTTCGCGCTCGCGCGCATCGAGCGCAACGGGACCGCGGTGGTCGATCCGTTCGCGCTCGACGAGTCGGACGGAGGCTCGCTCCTCGCGCTCGCACGCTACGATCTGCATAGGCGCTGCGGCGTCGCGTTTCTCGCAGCCGAGCGGCTCGCACTTGGGCTCGCCGGCCCGCAGCCGCTGCACGCCACCCTCGACGCTCGCGGGGTCGTGCGGGTCGAGCAC
>JBOHTX010000046.1:0-11186 GCA_050733855.1 Vulcanimicrobiaceae bacterium | reverse complement strand
GCTCGAAGAGCGCGACCCCGAGGGTCCGCTCGAGGGCCGCGAGCGCCGAGGAGACGGCGGGCTGCGAGACGACCAACTCCTCGGCCGCCTCGCGGACCGAGCCGACCCGGGCGACCGCCAGGAACGTACGGAGCTGGTGGATCGAATACATAATGTTCTACTGATGATTTAAGCCGAATATTTTACTTGACGTCAATGGGTCGGCGTGCGAAAGTCTTCCTAAGGTCAAACCGACCAGCGCACAATCGCTCGCAGCGGAAGAGAGCACAGCATGAAGACAGCATCGCCCGGAAACGGCAAACCCAAGGTTTCTCGGATGGTCGCCGGGGTTTCGTCCTACGCGCAACTTGGCTACTGGGCCCCCGACTACGTCCCCAAAGATACCGACGTGCTCTGCGCGTTCCGGATCACGCCGCAGGACGGCGTCGACCCGAACGAAGCGGCCGCCGCGGTTGCGGGCGAATCCTCGACCGCCACCTGGACGGTCGTCTGGACCGATCGCCTGAGCGCCTACGAACACTATCAGGCCAAGGCCTATAAAGTCGTTCCGGTGCCGGGCAATCCGGAACAGTACATCGCCTACATCGCCTACGACATCGACCTCTTCGAAGAAGGCTCGATCGCGAACCTGACCTCGTCGATCATCGGCAACGTCTTCGGCTTCAAGGCGCTCAAGGCGCTGCGTTTGGAAGACATGCGCATCCCGCTGCACTACGTCAAGACCTTCCAAGGTCCGGCCCACGGCATCGTGATGGAGCGCGAGTACCTCAACAAGTACGGCCGTCCGCTGCTCGGCGCAACCACCAAGCCGAAGCTCGGGCTCTCGGCGCGCAACTACGGGCGGGTCGTCTACGAGGCGCTGCGCGGCGGGCTCGATTTCGTCAAGGACGACGAGAACATCAATTCGCAGCCGTTCATGCGCTGGCGCGACCGCTACCTGTTCTGCATGGAAGCGGTCAACCGGGCCGAGGCCGCGACCGGCGAGATCAAAGGCCACTACCTCAACGTCACCGCCGCGACCATGGAAGAGATGTACGAGCGCGCCGAGTTCGCCAAGGAACTCGGTTCGATCATCATCATGATGGACTTGACGGTCGGCTACACCGCGATGCAGTCGATGGCCAAGTGGGCGCGCCGCAACGGCCTGATCCTGCACCTCCACCGCGCCGGACACGCCACCTACACGCGTCAGAAGTACCACGGCGTGAGCTTCCGGGTGATCGCCAAGTGGGTGCGCCTGATCGGCGTCGACCACGTCCACGCCGGGACCGTCGTCGGCAAACTCGAAGGCGATCCCAACACGACCAGGGGTTTCTACGACACCCTGCGGCTGAGCTACGTCAAGGAAGACCCGCTGCACGGGATCTTCTTCGATCAGGATTGGGGCTCGCTCGGCACCGTCTTCCCGGTCGCTTCCGGCGGCATTCACGCGGGCCAGATGCATCAGCTCCTCGATTTTCTCGGTGAGGACGTGGTGCTCCAATTCGGCGGCGGAACGATCGGCCACCCCGACGGGATCGCAGCCGGTGCCACCGCCAATCGGTTCGCGCTCGAAACGATGGTGCAAGCCCGCAACGAGGGCCGTGACTACGTCAACGAGGGGCCCCAGATTCTCGAGAACGCCGCCAAGCACAGTCCGCAACTGCTGCGCGCGCTCGATATCTGGCGCGACATCACGTTCAACTACGCCTCGACCGATGCGCCCGACGTCACCCTCACCCCGTCGCCCGCGTAATTAGGAGCAACGATGAAGATCACGCAAGGCACGTTCTCGTATCTGCCGCCGCTGAGCGACGAGCAGATCGCCAAGCAAGTTCAGTACTCGCTCGATAAGGGCTGGGCGATCGCGGTCGAGTACACCGACGACCCGCATCCGCGCAACTCGTACTGGGAAATGGACGGGCAGCCAAAGTTCGACCGCAAGGATGCCGCCGGCATCATGGACGACATCCGCAAATCGGTCGCCGACCACCCCTTCGACTACGTGAAGGTCAGCGCGTACGACTCGAGCCTCGGCCGTCAAACGACCGCGCTCTCGTTCATCGTGCACCGTCCGCCGGTCGAGAAGGGCTTCCGGGTCGAGCGCACGACCTACCGGGACCGCCAGTTACTCTACAAGATCCATCCGTACTCCGCCGAGATTCCGCACGGCGAGCGCTATCGGAACGGGAAGACGGAGGACTAGATGGCCGAAGCGATAGAGGCCGAGCGTAAGTCGCAGGCGCCGAGCGGTGCGGCTTCGCTCGACCTCGACGCGGCCTACCGCGATTCGCATGTCGGCGAGGTGCTCGCGCAGCTTGACCGGGAGTTGGTCGGCCTGCTCCCGGTCAAGACGCGCATCCGGCAAATCGCCCACCTGCTGCTCGTCGACAAGCTGCGCGCGCAGGTCGGACTTGCGTCCGACCCGCCGCCGCTGCACATGTCGTTTACCGGCCGGCCCGGGACCGGCAAGACGACCGTCGCGATGCGGATGGCCGAACTGTTGCACCGGCTCGGTTACGTGCGCAAAGGACATCTCGTGATCGCGACCCGCGACGATCTGGTCGGGCAATACATCGGGCACACCGCGCCCAAGACCAAGGACGTGCTCAAGCGCGCCATGGGCGGCGTGCTCTTCATCGACGAGGCGTACTACCTCTATCGCCCCGAGAACGAGCGCGACTACGGCGCCGAGGCGATCGAGATCCTGCTGCAAGTGATGGAGAACCAGCGCGACGATCTGGTCGTGATCTTCGCGGGCTACAAAGAGAAGATGGATACCTTCTTCACGAGCAATCCGGGCTTGAGTTCGCGGGTCGCGAACCACATCGATTTCCCCGATTATACGCTCGAGGAACTGCTCGCGATCGCGAACTTGATGCTCGAAAAACTCAACTACGAGCTGACGCCGGAGGCCGCGACCGCGCTCCGCGACTACCTCGTGCTGCGGATGGAACAGCCGCAGTTCTCGAACGCCCGCAGCGTCCGCAATGCGCTCGACCGCGCGCGCCTGCGTCAGGCGACCCGGCTCTTCGAGCGCGGCGGTATCGTCACCCCGGACGACCTGCGCCGGATCGACGAGCCCGACATCCGCCAGAGCCGCGTGTTCACCAGCGGCGCGTAGGCGCGCGCCGCGAAACCATCGGCTGCCGGCGGCGGTCGGCGGTTTCCGTGACCTTGCAAACCGAGCTTTGGCTCGGCTTGGCGGCGTTCGTCGCGAGCGCCCTCAACGCCGGCGCCGGCGGCGGCTCGTTCATCTCGTTCCCGGCGCTGCTCGCGACCGGCGTCTCGCCGATCGCCGCCAACGCGACCAATAATACGGCGATGTGGCTCGGCGGGGTCTCCTCCGCGGTGAGCTTTCGCAACGAAGTGGTGGTCGAACGCGCGACCTTCATGAAGATGCTGGCGGCGAGCGTCGCCGGCAGCATCGTGGGTGCGTTGCTCTTGCTACGGACCTCCGATGCGATCTTTGCCGGGATGATCCCGTTTCTGCTGCTCGCGGCGACGATCGTGTTCTTGGCCGGCCCGCGGCTGGTTGCCGTATCACGACGCGCACGCCTCGGCTTACGGTTGAATTCGCCGCTGGGACTCGGAATTCAGACCGCCGTTGCCGTCTACGGCGGCTTCTTCGGTGCCGCGATGGGGATCGTGATGCTCGCGATCTTCGGGGTGCTCGGCATGCAGAACGTGCGCCACGCCAACGCGCTCAAAGTCATGCTTTCGGCCGTCATCAACGGGGTCGCGGTGATCCCGTTCGCACTCGCGCACGTGATCTTGCTCGTGCCGGTCGTCGCGATGGGCCTGGGCGCGATCGCGGGCGGTTACCTCGCGGCAGGCGCCGTCAAACGGATCCCGCCCGCCGGTCTGCGCGCCTTCGTCGGCGTCGTCGCCTGCGCGATGACCGCCTATTTCTTCTGGAAGACCTACGGCTAACGCCGACCTCGGCTCCAGGACCCGCACGCCGCGCGGATGCCTCGCGTCCCACCGGCCACAAAGCGCCGGCTTGCAGGGCTTCGGCGTGTCGTCGCGATGTAAGAACGAGGACGGCTATTTCAGTCTCGGGGGCTCACGATGAAACGAAGCATCGCTTCCGGCGGCACGCGCGCGGCCGGCGCTCGAACGGCATTCTTCGTCGGAGCGCTGCTGTTGGCGGGCTGCTCCGCAGCGCCGACGGCCTCGGATGCCGTTTCGACGGGCTCGCTCACCGTCTCGGCGGCGGTTGCGAACGCCGACGCCGACGCACAAGCGGAATTCCCGCCGGGCGAGAAAGGCCGGCTCATCGTCTACGGGCACGATCTGTTCACGAAGACGCCGGCGCTTGCCGGGAAGTTCGTGACGGCCGGCATGTCGTGCGAGGCGTGCCATCTCGACGCCGGGCGAAAAGCGCACGCCGGTTCGCTGCTCGGCATCTACGCGCAGTTCCCGCAATGGAACAAGCGCTCGCACCGCTTCATCGCGCTGCAGGACCGCATTGCCGAGTGCTTTCTCTACAGCATGAACGGCCGTCCGCCGGCCTACGATAGCCGCGAGATGATCGCGCTGACGGCCTATATCGCATTTCTCTCGAAGGGCGCACGGGTTGGATACGGATTTCCCGGACAGGGACTCGTTGCGTTCAAACCGGAGCATACCCCGAGCGTCGCCGCGGGCGGCGCAATTTTCGGTTCGCGATGCGCGGCCTGCCACGGTGCAAACGGCGACGGCGGAACCGGCGGATTCCCGCCGCTGTGGGGCGCGAAATCGTTCAACAACGGCGCCGGAATGCACCGGCTTGGGACCATGGCCGCGTTCGTTCGCTACAACATGCCGTTCGGGAGTCCGCCGAACACACTCGGCGCCCAGGAGGCCTACGACGTTTCGGCGTTCGTGCTTTCGCACCCGCGACCGCAGTTCGCCGCGAGCCGAACGATCGCGTTTCCGCCGCAGCCGGCGCGGAGTTTCTGACGCCGACCGGCGTCAGTGGACGGTTCAGCCGCGGGGCGGGTCGCCCCAGCCCGAGCGCACGTAGGCGCCGTCGAGCACGATCGCCGGGACCGTCGGGTCCTTGCCGGTGTAGGCGAACATGCGCGCGCGAGCGGCGCGGTCGTTCTGCGCGTCGTGCGTGAGATAGGGAACGCCCAGCGCGTCGTAGTGCGCAAAGGCCTGCGCGCAATACGGACAGCCCGGCTTGACGAACAGCTCGAGCCGTTGCTCGGAGGAGGGATGAAGATAGTTCGCGCCTTTGCTCACGCTAGCGTAATGCCGCCTTTGGCGACGAAGGTTGCGGCCTAGCGGTTGGCGGCGGCGATTTCGTCCGTGATACGGTCGGCATGATAGACCGTGCGCAGCCCGGCGAGGATCGCGCGCGCATCGAGCGCGACGGTGCGGTTGCGGACCGGGTCGTACCCGTACGTCCCGCCGAGCGAGAAGATGTTGCCGTCGAAGACGATCCCGACGATCTCGGCGTTGCGATCGATCACGGGGCTCCCCGAGTTGCCGCCGAGCACGTCGTTGGTGGTCGCGAAGTTCATCGGGGTGTTCGGATCGAGCTGCGGCTTGGCGTCGAGCCACTTCTGGGGGAGCGCGAACGGTTCGTGGCCGGTCGCATGGTTGAAGAGGCCGCCGATCGTCGTAAACGGTGGCACGTCGATTCCGGCGCCGTTTGGAAAGCCTTTGATGGTACCGTAGCTCAGCCGGAGCGTGAAGGTTGCGTCGGGGTAGACGCTCGTGCCCGTGATCGCGAAACGCGCGTGCGCGATCCGCTCGGTCTGTGCGCGCTCGGGCGCGGTGACGTCCGTACGGTACTGCCGGTCGATCGCGCGCAAGGTCGGATCGATCCGGCGCGCGTAGACGATCAGCGGATCGGTCGAGGCCGCAATCGCCGGCTCGCCGCCGGTGAAGAGCGCGCGCCGTACCGCCGGATCATCGAGTTTCGTGCCCGAGACGAGTTCCTGCGCGAGGGCGCCTGGCGAGTTTTTGCCGAGCAGCTTTTGGGTGATCGCCGAATCGGGGCCGAGGCTGCTGAGCAAGTCCGAGAAGAAGAACGAGAGGTTGAGCGTTTCGAGGTCTTTGAACACCGGAATGGGCGCTTCGAGCTGCGCAGCCAGCCCGACGAGATCCTGATCGGTGTACCCCGGGAGGCGCGCGGCATTGGGCTTGGTGCGCTCGCTCGCCGCGCGCACCAGTTGTACGGCGTCGCCGAGCAACCCAAATTGCGTGAAGAAACCGCGAGCGGGGCCGTCGGCGCTTTCGAGCGCCGCCCTGCGCGCTTCGACCCCGTCGAGCAGCGTCCAGGCGTCACCGTAGCGGCGCTCCAACTCGGGCCGCGCGGCAACCGCTTGCAGCAAGGTCGTTTCTTTGGTCACAAGCGCGTTGAAGAAATCCGGATCGAGCAGGGCGCCCTGTTCGCCGCGCGTTTCTTTGAGCGCGTTTTCGACGAAGAAAAGCGTCTCTTTTCCCTCGACGGCCCGCGCCGGGCTCTCGCTCCGAAAGCGCGTCACGAGTCCGCGGTACTCCGCGAGCCCCGGGATGATCGCCGGGTGCTCGACGTCGCGGTCGACGCGCACTTGCGAGATCGTATCTTCGCGCTCGCTGAAGCCGGGATTGCCGGCCGCGAACACGAGGTCGCCGGCCGCCGCGCCCTTGAAGTTCCAGCGCAGGTAATCGGGAGTTTGGAACGGTTTGCCGCCGGCGTAAACCCGCACGAAGCTGACGTCGTAGTCGTAGCGCGGGAACTCGAAGTTGTCGGGATCGCCGCCGAACTGAGCAACCGCGAACTCCGGCGCGAAGACGAGCCGCACGTCGCTGAAGCGCCGGTAATGGTAGAGGTCGTAAACGCCGCCGTGGTAGAGCGAAACGAATTCGCAGAGCACCGCCGGGTCGTTGCCGCAGCTCGCTTGCAACTGGGCGCGAATTGCGTCGCGCGCCGAGTTCGCCGCCGCCCCCGTCTTCCCGGCAAGGGCGCTCGCGACGCGGTCGCTGACGTTCTGGATCGAGATCAGTTGGTCGATCTCGAACCCGGGACAGCGCATCTCGTCCTCGAGCCGTGGCGCGTAAAAGCCGCTCGTGACGTAATCGTTCCCCGGCCGCGAGAGCGCTTCGACGCAGCCGACGGCGCAGTGATGATTCGTCATGACGAGCCCCTCGGGCGAGACGAACGAGGCGCTGCAGCCCTCCGCGATCCGCAGCGTCGAACGCTGCACGTGATCGAGCCACGGCCGCGTAGGCGCGAAACCGTAGGCCGCTTGAACCTTCGCGCTCGGAAAATTATCGAAGGTCCAGTATCCCTCGTCGGCGCGCGCGATCGCGGTCGTACAGCAGCACAAGGCAAGTATAAGGCCAAGCGAACGTCGCATCGAGCGAGCACTTGTCGCGAAAACGGGCGCTTTCCTCGGGCTTCGCGAGCTACAGCGAGTATGCCGTCAGCCGGCCTTCGCCGTCCGCGCAGTACAGCCAACCGTCGGCGACGACCGGGCTCTGCCAGTGGACCGTGCCGATGCTGCGGCCGGCGCCGGGGTTCGCGCTGCTCCAGCGCTCGCGTCCGCTTTCGGCGTCGAAGGCCTGCAGAGCGCCGCTCGTGGCGGTGAACACCAGGCCGCCGGCGACGACCGGCGAGGTCCCTTCGCGCGTCGAGCCGGCGAGCGGCGCCGACCAGGCCTGCACGAGCCCTTCGTCGCCGCCTGCGCTTCGCACCAGACGGAACGCTCGTAGTTCGCTCGGCAATCCGAGGAACACCCAAGCGACGCCGTGTGCATCGCTCCAAACGGCCGGGGTCGAGAAGAGCGCCGTGCCGAGGTCGAGCTCTTGCAGTTCGCCGCCGACGCCCGGCAGATGCGCGCGGTCGAGCAGGCGCAGAATCCCGTCCTTTCCGCCCTGCACCGCGAGCAGCGGTGTGCGCGAGTGCGCCTGGCGCGGCAGCAGCGCCGGCGTGGTGCTGCCGAGATCGGTATCGCCCGCTTCGAGCGCGGCGTAGTCGCGCGGCGTGTACGAGCCGAGCAGGTGTGCGCCGTCGGCCGAGAGCGCGAGCAGCGAATCGCCGTAGTCGTGGCCAGCGCGGTTCGCGTCGAAGTTGCCGTTGCCGGTCGCGACGTAGACCCGTCCGTGCATTGCCGGATCGGGATCGACGACGGCGCCGGCGCGCGCCCAGATCCCGGAGAGCTGCGACGGACAGGAGGTTGCCGTCGGCAGGGTGCGCTCGTTGCTGCACAGCGAGTTGAACACGTTCGTCGCACCGTCGCGCAGGCGCACGGCGACCAGATGCCCGTCGTAGGGCGGTGCATCGCCGTAGTATCCCGAGGTCACCGCGTAGAGGTAGCCGCCAGCCAGGTTGAGCGCCGAGGCGTTCTTCTCGGTCTCGGGCATCGTCGTGATGCGCACCGGGAATCCGCGCGCGCGCTGCTCGCGGCCGTTCGCCGCGTCGAGGGCGTGAACGAAGCCGTCGACCCCGGGCACGTAGAGCGTGCGGCCCGCCGGACCGATGACGGGGACCGAGGTCGTGATCTTGGGGCCGTGCGTGTCAAAGCGCCAGACGACGCGCCCGCTCCGCGGGTCGACAGCGAGGGTTACCCCGTCGCTCGTCGTTAGGTACAGCATGGCGCCTCGCCCGTGCGGTGTCAGAACGTTCGCGGCGACGATCGGCGCGCTATCGGCGACCGCGCCGAGGTCGATTTGCCAGCGTTCGTGCAAGCGCGCTACGTTTACGCCCGAGAGCCGATGCTCGCCGGAACTCGTGCCGCTGCGGGCCGCATCGAAACCGAAGGTCGGCCAGGCCGCAGCTTCGGCGAAGCCGGCGGCGAGCAGCAGCGCGAGGACCAAGAGCACGTTCATGGTGGACCGGTTTCCCTTACGCAACGGGTATCTGCGCGCCGAGGGTGACGGCCGGCAGCGTCACCTGCGCCAAGAAAACGAGGGATCGGTCCGAGCATCACGGGGTTCAACGACCCTCGTCGGAACCCCGCCCTCTCTCGTATTCCATTCGCCCGAGACGTGCGTACTGCCGGACGTCGTCGGCCGCTTGCGGGTCACCGGAATAGCAGTCGACGATCCGCGCGATCCGCTCAACCGCCGCATCGTCGACTCTTCCGAGCATGCGTTCGACGTCCGCCTGATCCTGACCGCGCGACGCGTCGAGCTTCATCAGCACGAGGTACGGTAACGCGATCACGCGCAGGCCGGTTTGATCGAAACTCTCGCTCACAAGCGCTTCATGGACCCAAGTTTGCCGGCTCGAGATGAGATCGATGCGCTTCCTGCCCTTCGTCCACGCTCGACCGAACAGTCCGAGCATCGAGTTTGCGAAGAACAACTCGTCGTCTCCAGTAACGGCGCGGTAGCCGGCTGCGTGGAGTCGTTGCTCGGCAGCCTCGAAATCCTCGGCGCTCACCAAGAAATCGATGTCTTGCGTCGAGCGTTCGGGCATATACGCGCGGGTTGCGACCCCGCCGACGGTGCAGAACGGAATCTCGCCGAAGAGCTCGCGCGGCTTCACGTCGAGTTTCGTGCGCGGAAGCGCCATGAGCGATTCCAGAGCGCTTGCGCGCCCGCCGCGCGTTCGCCGCCGGAGCCCGCGCTCGATGAAGAACCGGCGCCGCTCGCGGGCCAATCCGAAATCGATCGGCACGCTAGCGTAGCAGCGGCTCGGGTTCGGGCCGGAGCGTCTCCGTCGTGGGAGAAACGGCGAGCAGCTGGGGAACGCCGTCGCCTGCGAGAAAGCGCGGTAGCTCGGCCAGCGAGAACTGCATTCCGGTTAGGAACGGCCCGAAGAGGGCGTAGCGCGCGCTCGCTTCGTCGAAGCGCATCTCGTAGATCAGTTTCTTGAAGACGAGCGGGTCGTCGGCGTAGAGATCGACGCCCCATTCCCAATCGTCGAAACCGATCGCGCCCGAGATGACTTGGGTCACGTGCCCGAAGAACGAGCGGCCGATCTTGCCGTGATCGAGCATCAACCGGGCGCGCTCTTCGTAGGGCAGCGCGTACCAATTGGCGCTTTCGCCGCGGCGCTTGTCCATCGGATAGAAGCAGACGTAGCGGCGAGCGGGGATCTTCGCGAACAGCCGCGAGGCGTTGCGCGGGCTGCGCGCCTGTTCCGCGAGCAGCGCATCGAAGGCGGCGATCCAGTCCGCCGAGTGCGGTTTGAGCCCGCGCGTCTGCAGCTCGGCGTGAATCTTGGCGGTCGCTTCGTAGAGCCCGAGTTCGAGTACCGAGACGAAGGAACCGAGCGGTTCGAGGTAGTCGGCAAGCTCGAGCGCATCGAAGGCGGCTTGCTGCGTGCCGAGTGCATCGAAGCTGCGGGCGTAGTGGGTGAGCATCAGGTCGCCCTTGTGGCCGAGCAGCTGCGCGAGCGCGAGATCGCCGTCGTCGCTTGCGGCCAGCGGCCCGAGCAACGCCAGCGCTTCGCTTGCGATCCGCTCGCGCTGCGCGGCGCCGAGCGCGCGGAGGTCACGGCGGCGCAGGCGGAAGGTCCGATGCAGGATCGACCAGCCGTCGAGGGTTTCCGGGACATCGGGGTGTCGCATGCCCCTTTGGGTTCGCGCCGTGCTGCGCGCGAACCCGCGCCGCACAGTTCGCGCTCACGCGAGCCGGCGGTTCGTTTCGCGCTCGACCTCGCTGCAGAAGAGATCGATCCGTCCGCGGTAGCGCTCTCGCAGGGCCGGCTCGGCGGTGAGGTCGTTGACCAGCCGTTGATACGTGGCGTTGACGGGGGTCGGGATCGCGTGCCGGCGACCCGCCGCAACGACGGCGCCGCAGAGCGCGTCGATCTCGGTCCGGCGGCGGCCGGCGCGCAGATCGAGCAGCAGCGAAGGGAGTTTGCCGCTGCGGGCAGCGGCAAAGCGGCGCGCGAGCAGGGCGCTTGCGAGCGGAGTCGGGAGCGCGACGACGCGGCGCAGCAGGTTGACCGGGTAGCGCGGGAGATCCAACGTGCGCAGTTCCTGCGCCGCCATGACGGCAAACGTTTCGCGCAGCGCCCGCAGTTCGAGCGCCAGCGCCCCCTCGAGCGCAACCAAGCGTGCGGGCGCAACGTCGAGGATCGCGCAAGCGGCGTTGGCGACCAGGTTGAGCGCGAGTTTCGACCACTTGAGCGCGCGGTAGTCGGCGGCGACTCGGGTCTCGATCGCGGCGCGTTCGCAGGCGGCAACGAGCCAGTTGTGTGCGACGCCGCCGACCGGCGCGAGCCCGAGGCCGCCGGCAGCGCTCGCGTGCGGGCCGTCCTGGGCGAGCGCAACCGGGAT